>NZ_JBFAKS010000027.1:0-130365 GCF_040655855.1 Kribbella sp. NPDC050281
CGGCCGCCCGAAGGTGTTCGCGGACGGCGCGCTCCGCGACTCCACTCGGGAGATGACGGTGCGCGACATCCTGATGCACATGTCGGGGCTCGCGGTCAGGTCCAGGTACGTCGGGACGCCGTCGAGTACTCCGATGTGGACGTCACCGCGGGCCGTCTCGGCCCGGATGCTCGGCGCGTCGGCGACCTCGACCGTGACGTCGCCGGAGCCCGAGGTGGCGACCGAGTGGTCGCGGATCCGCTCGATGGTGATGTCACCCGAGCCGACCTTGACGCTGGCGGGTCCGGCCACGTCGCCGACCCGGACGTCGCCGGAGCCGGTGCTCAGCCCGACCGCGTCGCCGGCCTCGCCGATGGTGATCGCGCCGGAGCCGGTGCTGCCCCGGACGGAGCCCGCGACGTACTCGGCCCGGACGTCGCCGCTGCCGGTGTTCACCGCGAGGTCACCCTCGACCCGGTCGAGCCGGACGTCGCCGGAACCGGTCGACAGTCGCGCGGTGGCCAGCGGCGCCCGCGAGCTGATGTCACCGGAGCCGGTCTTGATCCGGGCTTCCATGGTCGCCGGGGTGGCGATCCGGACCTGGATCTCCGGTCCGCGGCGGACGTTGCGCGGGCCCTCGACGATCAGCTCGCCGTCGCGGACCGCGACGACCACGTCGTCCTCGGTGCCGCTGTCGACCTCGAGCGAGACCATCGTCTCGGTGCCGTCGGCCGGCACGATCTCGACCAGGCCGGAGCCGATCTCGATCCGGAGCTTCTCGATCTTGGTCGCGTCCTCGACGAGTTGCTGGCTGAAGCCGCTCACTGGGCCCACCCCGTCATCCGCTGGCCCGGACCGTGGCCGCCACGGCGACGGCGCTCCTTGTCCCGGTCACGCTCGTCACGGTTACGGTCGCGGCCGCGCCGGCTGCGATCGGGTCCGAAGACGCCCTCCTCGCCGAAGGGGCCACCGGGGCCGAACACTCCGTCCGGTCCGAAGACTCCGTCGGGTCCGAGCGGCCCGTTCGGACCGAGAGGGCCCTCCGGGCCGAACACACCACGCGGCGGGCGCGGGGGGCGGGGCGGGCGGTTGCCACGGCGGTTCCGGTCGCCCAGCTCGGTCATCACGGTGCGCATCAGCCATGCGTTCGAGGAGATGCCCTCGGCCGCGGCGGCCTCGTCCACCTTGTTCTTCACCGACATCGGCAGCCGCAGCGTGATCCGCGCGGTCGGCTCGTCGGCGTCCAGGGTCACCTGGTCGGTGGCCTCGGTCTCGGTGTCGTCGTCGGTCTCGTCGTCCGCCTCGTCGGGGCCGGTCAGCTGGCTCGGAGCCGGCGTGACCACGAACTCGGGACGGCCACCGGCCATCCGGAGCTCGACCGAACCGGGGGACAGCTCGCGGCTGATCTCCCCGGCGGCGTCGGACAGGGCTGAGATGAGGGCCAGGCGGCCCGCGTCATCCAGCGTGGCCCCGAGGCGTTGTGCCACGGAGCGAGTTTGATCGTCGGCCAGGGCGGTGGCGTTCTCCACGCTCCGCCGGACCGATTCGAGATAGTGGTCAAGTTCCATGCCATGAACTATGACGTCATCGTGACGTCAGTGTCAACCTCTTCTGATGTCATGGCGTCGTCATCGTGGCGCCAGGGCAGAATGTGGGCCAGTCGGAGACAGGGAGGAACAGTGTCCAGAGGAGTACTCGTCACAGGCGCGTCCAGGGGTGTCGGCGCCGCGGCCGCGCGGGCGTTCGCACGGGCCGGCGACCGGGTCGTGCTGCACTGCCGAGGTGCGGTCGACCGGGCCGAGGAGGTGCGTGCCGGGCTCCCCGGCAGCGGGCACGCGGTGGTCACCGCAGATCTCGGTGACTCGGCCGCAATTCCTTCCCTGGTTGACGAATCGGCCGCTGTGCTCGGCCGGATCGACGTACTGGTGAACAACGCGGCGTTGTTCGTCGACGAGCCGGTCGCGGGGTCGCGGCGGATTGGGCATCCGCTGGCGGAGACGCCGTACGACGAGTGGGTCGCGGCCTGGCGTCGTACTCTCGCGGTGAATCTGGAAGGAGCGGCGCACGTGACCTGGTGCGTGGCCCGGCAGATGCTGGACAAGGAGCCAGTAGAGGGCGGCCGGCGGGGCGCGATTGTCAACGTCGGGTCACGCGGTGCCTACCGAGGCGAGCCTGACGTGCCCGCGTACGGCGCTGCGAAGGCCGGACTGCACGCTCTCGGGCAGTCGCTGGCGGTATCGCTGGCGCCACATGACATCACCGTGACGTCAATTGCGCCCGGATTCATCGCCACAGACATGACCGAGTCGTTCCTGGCCGGTCCCGGCGGCGACGCGATCCGGGCGCAGAGCCCGTTCGACCGCGTCGCCACCGCGGAGGAGGTCGCCGACGCGGTCTACTGGCTCGCGTCCCCGCAGGCGACCTGGTCCAGCGGCTCCGTCCTCCATTTCAACGGAGCGTCGTATCTGCACTAGCTCCCGTAGGCCTCGAGTTCGACGATGCGGGAGTAGGCGTGGTCGTTGCTGTCCAGGCAGAGGATGCGTACGGCGTCCGCCTGGACCGGATCGAACGTCGACGTCACGTGCCCGGCGGTGTTGCCTCGGACCTGGGCGACGGTCTGCCAGTCACCGCTGCCGCTGCGGACCTGGACGTCCCAGTCCCGCAGCCCGTTGGTCAAGGCCGGGTACTTCGTCGAGTCGAGCGTGTAGAGCTCGACCCGGTTGATCGTGGTCGGCGCGGCCAGCGCGACGTCGTAGTTGTCGGGGAACGCCGCGCGAGTGCCGTCGTTCCAGCCGGTCAGGGTGTCCCAGTGTTCGGAGTCCTTGTCGCCGTCGACCGCGCCGCAGAGCGTGAAGTTGCCGTGCGTCGAGGACGCGGCGGCCTGCTCGCCCAGCGCGACGTTGCTGCCGGTGTCCTTCGAGGGCAAGGGATTCACCGTGACCGGGACGGTCAGCCGCGACTTGTCGACCTCGAGGTCGATCGTGTAGCTGCCGGGCTTGGTGTCACGCGGCACGCGGACCTCGACGGGTGCGGACACCGGCTGGTCGGGGTCAACGGCCGGCAGCCAGGACGAGAACAGTTCCCGGGACAGTTGCAGTGGCCCGGACGGGTCCAGAGTGAGGTCGGCGTACCGATCCTCGCGGCCGGTATTGGTCATGGTCAGTGTCAGGTTGCCGGGAAAGCAGGGCAGGCCGACCACGCTCAACTGCTGCGGATCGGTGCTGACCTGTACGGCGGTTGTTGCCTGGGGCATCGAGCTGGACGTGATCAGGGTTGCCGCCGCCACGGCTCCGAAGGCGATGGCCGGCTGCCAGCGAATGCTCATGCCTGCACCTCCGAGATGCCTGGGCGGCCGTCCTCGACGAAGAGTTTGGCGCGGGTACTGACGGCGCCGTTCTGGACGCTGACCTTGTCGACGACGCGGTAGTCGGAGATCCAGCGCTGTGGGGTGATGCTGCAGCTCACGTACCCGCGCTGGAAGTTCCCGTATTTCATGTGCGGGTTCTCCTTGAGCAGGGTCGCGCCGCCGGGGTCGAGGTCCATGCCGTCGATCCCGGACGTGATCGACGTACCGACGAACTCGGCGCCGACGGTTGCGGACGCCGGATCGGTGAAGTCGAGCTTGAGGTCCGACGCGACGCTGCGGTGCAGGTCGCCGGCGATCGAGACCAGGTTGCGGACCTTGCGTTGTGCGGCGCCACCGAGAACCCGGTCGCGGGAGGCTTCGTAGCCGTCCCAGGTGTCCATCGGGACCAGGACGTCCGGGCCGTCTTTGGTGTCGAGGCGGGCGATCGCAGTCTGGTGCGCCATCACGTTCCAGCGCGAGCGTGACGCCGTCCAGCCGTCGAGCAGCCACTTCTCCTGCGCGGCACCGGTGATCGTGCGGGCCGGGTCCTTGCTCTCCGGACCGGGCGCCTTGGTGCCGTCGCCGTTCGCCTGGTCCGAGCGGTACTGCCGGGTGTCGAGCACGCTGAACTCCGCGAGCCGGCCGAACTGGAACCGCCGGTAGAGCTGCATGTCCGGGCCTTTCGGCAGCTGGGCGAGGCGGAGCGGCATGTGTTCCCAGTACGCACGGAACGCGTTGGCGCGCCGTACCAGGAACTGCGCGGGCGGTGCGCTCGGGTGCGCCTCGTCGGCCCAGTTGTCGACCACCTCGTGGTCGTCCAGCGTGACGATCCATGGCGCGACCGCGTGGGCCTGCTGCAGGTCCGGGTCCAGCTTGTACGCCGCATACCGCTGGCGGTACTCGTCCAGCGTCACGCACTGCTGCGTGATGTAGGGCTCGTTCGAGTCCGGCCGGATGCCCCGGTCGATGCCGAACTCGTAGATGTAGTCGCCGAGGAAGAACACGACGTCGTGGTCCCGCTTCGCCATGTCGGCGTACGCGGTGTACCAGCCTTCCCAGATCGCCTGGCAGGACGCGAAGGCCAGCGACAGGCTGGACAGGTTCGCGTCCGCCGGCGGTGCGGTCTTGGTCCGGCCGACCGGGCTGAACCGTCCGTCCACGCGGAAGCGGTACCAGTAGTGCCGCCACGGACGCAGTCCTCGTACGTCGACATGCACCGAGTGACTCGCCTCGGGTCGCGCCTGGGTCGTGCCATGACGGACGATCCGGCGGAACTGCTCGTCCTCCGCGACCTGCCACTGGACTTCGACCGGGCGGCGATCCATCCCGCCGAACGGCGCGAGCGGATCCGGCGCGAGCCGGGTCCAGATCACCACCCCGTCCGGCAGCGGATCACCCGAAGCGATCCCGAGAGTGAACGGGTCTCGCCGGTCGGTGCGGCCGGTGGCGCCGGCCATGGCGCTCCCGATCTCGGGAAGACTGCCGGTCAGCGCCAGTCCGGCCGCCGCTCCGGTCAAGGTCAGAAAGGTTCGTCGAGTACTACCCACACGCAAGCTCATCGGCACCAGCCCACCCGATCATCCGTCGGTGATCACTTCTGGAACAGGTAAGTTTCTACCTGGGTAACATGAGGTTACGAGAAGTTCTCACCGACGAATGTGATCTGACCGGATCCGGCCTCAGCGCGCGATCTTGCTCGCCGGCGGTGCGGTGATGCTGACCGGCTCGTTGTACTCCGACATCGTCATCACCATCGACACGCCCATCAGCGCGAACGACATCCGGCGGACCAGGTGGGCCTTGTCCATCCAGAGCGAGTAGGTGAGCGTCTTCGGGACGCCTGCCGGGACCTTCTTGCCTTGTGCCGCCAGCGCCTTCGCCGTGTTGACGGTGACGTCGTACCGGTCGAGCTTCTGGCCGCCGATCGTCTCGGCGCGGACGAACTTCAGTCTGGCCATACTCGAGTCGAACGACTTGTAGATCTTGGTCGGGTCGCCGCCGTCGAGCAGTTCGCCGAGCTGTCCGGTCTGCTTGCTGGCGATCTTCACGAACTTGCCGGCCGGCGTGGTGCCGGGGATCGACACGTAGAGGACGCCCTTGACCAGCAGGATCTTCGCGGTCCCGGTGCCGAACGCGGCGCCGGTCATCTCCATCGACATGCCGGCCGGCTTCGAGGTCTGCACGCCCTTCATGCTCATAACGGTCGCGCCGTTGGCGGTCATCGTGCCGACGATCTTCCAGGACTTCTGCTTGGACAGCGCGGTGGTCATCGCCGGAACGAAGGTCGTCCGGTTCAGGTGCACCACCGGCGCCTGCTTGAGCGGCTCGGCGGTGGTGGCCGTCGGCGTCGCGGCGGGCATCTTGCCCCAGTCGCGGCCGGCTTCGGGCTTGTCGTTGTTGCCGCAGGCGGCCAGGCCGAGGGCCAGTGGCAGCGTGGCGACCGTGGCCACAGCGGCACGGAACTTCATGATTCTGCTTCCTCCCCAGGTGATGCGAGCACCGGATCCTACGGCCCGCACCACCTGTGAGGGAAATTGTTTGCAGCTACCTGCAGTCAGCCGCGCTTGACCGAGGCGAGGAGCAGTTGGGCGACGTCCTGGACCTCGACGGACTCGCGGGCGGTGCCGTCGGCCTGCTGGGCGGTGAGGCCGTCGGACAGCATCACGCGGCAGAACGGGCAGCCGGTGGCGATCTTGTCCGCGCCGGTGCCGACCGCCTCGGTGGTCCGGTTCAGGTTGATCCGGCTGCCGATCTTCTCCTCCATCCACATCCGGGCACCGCCGGCGCCGCAGCAGAACGACTTGGTCTTGTTCCGCGGCATCTCGGCGTACTCCGCGCCCGGGATGATGTCGAGCAGTTCCCGCGGGGCGTCGTACACCTGGTTGTGGCGGCCGAGGTAGCACGGGTCGTGGTAGGTGATCTTCTGGCCGTTGAGGGTGCTGTCGGCGGGCGCGACCGGGGTCAGCTTGCCCTCGCGGACCAGGCGGTTCAGCAGTTGGGTGTGGTGGATGACGTCGAGCTCGACACCGAGCTGTGAGTACTCGTTCTTCAACGTGTTGAAGCAGTGCGCGCAGGTGGAGACGACCTTCTTCGCGCCGGTCTCCTTGAAGACCTCCGCGTTCTGCATCGCCAGCTGCTGGAAGACGAACTCGTTGCCGGACCGCCGGGCCGGGTCACCGGTGCAGGTCTCGCCGTCACCCAGTACGGCGAAGCTGACGCCGGCGATGTTCAGCAACTCGGCGACCGCCTGCGTGGTCTTCTTCGCACGGTCCTCGAAGGCACCGGCGCAGCCGACCCAGAACAAGTACTCGACCTCGTCCAGCGTCTCGACGTCGGCACCCACCTGCTTGACCTCGAACGGCAGGTCCTTGGCCCAGTCCATCCGGCCGGACGGGTTCATGTTCCACGGGTTGCCCTTGTTCTCCAGGCCCTTGAACAGGCCGTTGAGCTCGGAGGGGAACGACGACTCGATCAGCACCTGGTACCGGCGCATGTCCATGATCGCGTCCACGTGCTCGATGTCGACCGGGCACTGCTGCACGCACGCACCGCACGACGTACACGCCCACAGCGCGTCCTCGTCGATGACCGCGACGTCAGCGGGACCGACCAACGGCTTGTCCTGCTCCGCCAGCACCAGCTCGGGCAGCGACTTGCGCTCGTCGTCGGACGACGCCAGCAGGTACGGCGCTTTGGCGTAGGCGTGTTCGCGCAGGCCCATCATGATCAGCTTCGGCGACAACGGCTTGTCGGTGTTCCAGGCCGGGCACTGCGACTGGCACCGGCCGCACTCCGTGCAGGTGGTGAAGTCGAGCAGGCCCTTCCAGGTGAAGTCCTCGACCTTGCCGACACCGAGAGCCGCGTCCTCGTCGAGCTCCTCGATGTTCTCGAAGTCGATCGGCGCGCCGTTGACCATAATCGGCTGCAGGGCGCCGAGCGCCGTACCGCCGTCGGCCTTGCGCTTGAACCAGATGTTCGGCCAGGCGGTGAACCGGTGCCAGGCGACCCCCATGGTGGCGTTCAGCGAGATCGTGATCATCCAGGCGAACGAGATCAGGATCTTGATCATCGCCACCAGGTAGACCGTGTTCTCCAACGCGGACTCGCTCAGTCCGCCGAAGAGTGCCTGGCCGACGAAGAACGTGGTCGGGAAGTGGAACTTGCTGCCGGCGCCGAGCTCGTACTCCAGGCCGCGCAGCAACAGGATGCAGATCAGTACGCCGAGGATCGTGTACTCGACGTAGTACGCCTGCCAGGCGGTGGAGCCGAAGAACCGGCTGTAGCGACCCTTCTCGCCCTTCGGCAGGTTGCGCAGCCGGATCGCCATCAGCCCGATGATCGAGATCAGGCCGGTCCAGGTGAGGAACTCGCTGACCCACTCGAAGACGAACCAGTGGCCGATCACCGGCAGCGCGTAGTGCGGGTCGAACAACTGGCCGAACGCCGTCACCAGGCTGAGGAACAGGCCGATGAAGCCGAACGCGACGAACCAGTGCAGTACGCCGATGTGGCTCCACTGCAGCATCCGGGTATGACCGAGCGACTCCTTGACCAGTGTGGTGGTGCGCTGCCCCGGATTGTCGGTCCGCCCGGCCGGCTGGCCGAGCTTGATGACGGACACCATGTGCCCGATCGTCTTGCCGAACAACGCGACCCCGACCGCGGTGACCGCGAGCGAGACGACGATGGCGAGGATCTGCATACCAGCGATGTTATTGGTTGGTTACCCGCGAGTCATGTCGGTGTCGGGCTCGTCACGCCAGAGATGTGATTGTGCCCTCACCGATACAGAGCCTCGGCCGGCGCTCTTACGCCCCGAGTACGGCGCGGTAGATGGCGGAGCTGTCTGCGTCCGGACACTCCTGCTTCAACCGGAGGATGGTGAGGCGCTGCTCGGGTGTGCAGTCGCGGAGCCGGAGGGCATCGGCGACGTGAGGACGCTCGACGACGTGCAGCCAGAAGGTCAGGTCGATCTTCCAGCTGTCCGTGTGCAGGACGGCGTAGAAGCGCTCGTCGGTGATCGCGGGGGTCGGACGGCGGTCGTCGCGTTCGTCCCGGAAGTCGACGCTACGCAGCTCGACGCGTTGGGCCAGCGTCGTCAGGCCGGTCAGGACTCTTGCGGCGGTCGCATCGGGTGCGTCGAACATGACGTCGAGGTCTCGCACGGCCATGAGCCCGGAGAGCGCGCTGCCGATCAGCACCGGCTGCCACGGGAACGCAGTCTGCAGGTCAAGGCACTCGAATAGCTCCTGAGCCTCGGCCTGCAGCTCTCGCGCGCGGTCGATGAGGGACATGGCTCGACGGTAGAGGTCAGGTTGTCGCGATCACCAACGGGTTTCCGGGGAGGACGGGGTGCTCGAGGGGGAGCGTGGTGCCGTCGACCTGCAGGGTCTGGACGTTGATGGTGCCTGTGTGGCAGGTGAGGGTGAGGGTGGGGCCGGACTTGGTGGCTACGCCCCAGCCGGTGGGGGTGACGAAGGGGATGGTCCAGTCGCTGTTGGTGCGGGCGATGTCGAGTGGGGCGAAGGTGAGGATGGCGGTGAGGGCGTTGTAGCGGTAGCCGGTGAGGGCTTCCAGGACGGACCAGCCGGCGGCGTTGCGGATGTAGTGGTCGCCGCATTCGATGGGGTTGAAGGGGTTGCGGCGGGTGCCGTCGTACCGGGTCCAGAGGCCTTGGAGGATGCTGAGGCCCTCGTCGATCAGGCCTTCGTAGAGGCAGTGGGCGGCTACCTGGTATTCGGAGCCGGTCCAGACCTCGTCGCAGTAGCGGGTCGGGATGTCCGGGCGGCCGCCGTGTGGCCAGGTGCACATGAGGAGGCCCGTGTCGTCCTCGTCGGCGAAGACCCGGTAGGGGTGGTCGAAGTCGCGGAAACCGGTGCCTAGGTTGTGCCGCAGTACGTTGCGCAGCGCGGTCTTCACGTGGTCCTTCGGCAGCAGGTAGCCCAGGTCGAGCTGGTGAGCCCACCACTGACCGATCAGCTGGTCTGCCAGGCATCCGTCGCCCCACTGGAAGTCCGGCTTCTCCTCCGGCGACAACACCTGCCGGTAGTACTCGCCGGTGAACAGCAGCTCGTCGTACGCCGCACTCCCGGCCTCGAAGAGAGTGCGGTACTCCTTCGCGTCCTCACCCAGCAGCAGCGCCATCTCCTCGGCCGAGCGCAGTGCGGCCAGCCACAGCGTGCCCATGAACGAGTTGACGCCACACAGGTCGATGTCGTGCGTGCTCGGCTGGATGCCACGCAGTACGCCGGTGCCGTCCGCGTCCCACTTGGTGCGGATGTGAGCGAGCAGTCGCTGGACGTTCGGCCAGCGGTCCCGCAGCCACTCGAGTCCTGCCCCGTGCCGCACTTCCCGGTACGTCTTCAGCACGCTGCCGAGCATGCCGTCGAGGGCCGGCTCCTCCGGACCGCCGATCACCACGTCCCACAGTTGCCGGTGGTACGTCGGAGCGATCACCCGGTGCGGGATGTACCCCTCGGGTGCCTGCATCACGTCGTACTCCGTGTCGCGCATGTTCCGCTCCAGCGCGGGGAACAGCCGGGACAGCGTCTGCTCGTAGTTCCAGACGTGGGTGCAGTTGAGTGGGCAGGACCCGCCGTACCGGCCGCCCCACATCACCGTGGACGCGCCGAGCACACCCTCGAAGCCCAGCACGGTTCCTTCGGCGGTCTGGAAGACGGTGGGGCTGCGTACGTCGGCAGCCAGCGCAGCGAGCCGTGATCCCGCCTCACCAGGCAGCGTGCTCGCCTCGAAGGCGTCGGCCCAGGCAGTACTGAGTGCCTGCAGCGATGGCCAGCGTGCGATGAACGACTCGGCCACGGCGACGGCGTCCGGCGTACGACGGGTGTACGCGTTGCCGAGCCAGAAGCGGCTGTGGCCGTACTCGTGCCGCGGTCCGAACTGGTTGAAGTCGACATATCGGTTCGGGAAGTGCCACGCGATCAGGAACCGAACCTGCGTCGTCCCACCCGGGTCGAGGTGGAACGGCACGGCCAGTCCGCCGTTCCACGTCGTCCCGGGCGCACTGGCCCCGCTGACCGGCGTCGCGGGACCGTTGAGGAAGGCAACGAATTCCCCGGGCCGGGACCACTGTACGCAGGTCAGTGCGCCGGCGCCGTCGGTGGTGAGCACCAGTTGTCCCGCGCCGGGGTGGTCCGCGGGCAGTGTGGTGTTCTCCATGACCAGCGAGGTCCAGTCGTCGTGCCGCCGGACCCGGTTGGTGTTGCCGCCGTACAGGCTGTTGGCGACACCGTCGATCGGGGTGACGCCGTCCCACCCGACCGAGTTCTGCAGCGCTCCGGCGAGCTTGCCGTGCACAGCGATGTCGCCGGGGTTGCGCAGAGCGAAGGTGAACGCGGCCACCGGTTGGGAGCTGGCAAGCGCGTCGGATGGGACGAGTGGATTGAAGACATCCATGCTGACCTCGATCGGGAGGTCAGTGTCGAAGTCCACGCGGGCGCCGGGGTAGGTGGCGGTCACCGTTGGAGTCCCGATCGGCCCGAGCAGCTCGTGCAGGCGTGACTCACCAGCCGGTACGACGTCGTCGGTGACGAGGGGAGTGCCGGACGGTTGCAGCGGAGGCCCTTGCAGCACCCGGATCTCGTCCACCGGCGGCTCGACCCGCGAGAGCCGCAGCGCGAAGAAGCTGTCCGGGACATGTCCCTCGTGGTTGCCGATGTTGTGCAGTTGCCACTGCCGCAGCGCACCGTTGCCGGCCAGGGCAAGCGTGCCGGTGCCCAGACCGCCCAAGGGCAGTGCGAAGTGCCGAAGTTTGTCACCGGTGTAGCGCATGATTCTCCGTCCATGTACCTGCGGAGGCGAGCAACGCCACCGGGCCGGGGGCAAGCAGAAGCAGTGAGGCGGTCACCGACGTACCGAGCAGCAGCGCGACAAAAGCGACGGCGAGTACGCCGAGCGGGACAAGTGGTGCACGTGCGACCAGGCTCAGGGCGGTGAACCACAATGCCTTGCCTCGCAGCCGACCGGTGACGCGAAGGCTGAACGCGTAGCACGAGGCGAGCACGGCGAGGACGGTCGCACAACCGCTGACGGCCAAGGGGATCGCGAAGATCGGACCGTTGTACAGCTGTCGGTTGAGCAGCGCAAGGGCGCCGACGGCGGCCGGGACCAGTCCGACCTCGAGACCCGCGACGGCGTGGTGCTTCAGGTTGCGCAGTAGGAGGAGCAGTCCGCCGCGGCCGTCCCGGACCACTGAGTCGGCGGTGGCTACGACCGCCGCCCAGACCGGTCCGACCAACACAGCGCCAAGCAGGACGCTGACCGGGGAGAGCCCAGGCATCAGCAGCACCATGAGCCCGAACGCCGTACAGACCAGTACTCCGGACGCAGCAATGAAAGGCAGCTCGTGCCAGAGGGCGCGAAAGGCGGCAGGCAGGTGGTCGGTCATGCGCGCAGGCCGGTGGTCGCGATGGAGGCGATGAACGAGCGCTGGAAGATCAGGAACAGCACGAGGATCGGCAGCACCACCAAAGTGATGGCCGCGAACAGCACCACGGCCGGGCCGCCGCCCATCGCACCCTGCAGCGAGACGAGGCCGACCGGCAGGGTCATCTTCTCCGGTGACGACAGGAAGATGTACGGCCAGAAGAAGTTGTTCCAGGACGCCTCGAAGACGAAGATCCCGAGCGCGGTCAGGCCCGGCCGGGCCAGCGGCAGGATCACCCGGAACAGGATCCAGAAGTGGCTCGCGCCGTCCATGATCGCGGCCTCGTCCAGCTCGCGGGGGATCGACGCGATGTACTGGCGCAGAAAGAAGATCCCGAACACGTTCACCAACGCCGGCAGCCAGATCGCCACGCTCGTGTCGACCAGGTGCAACCAGCGCATCATGATGAAGATCGGTACGACGGTCAGCTGCACCGGTACGACGAGCGCCGCCAGCAGCACCGAGAAGATCTGGTCCCGGCCCGGGAACCGCAACCGCGAGAAGGCGTACGCGGCCAGCGCACTGGTCAGCAGAGCACCGGCGGTCGTGATCACCGCGATCTGCAGGCTGTTCCAGGCCATCTGCGCGAACGGGATCAGCTCCGGCACCTGCTGGAAGTTCTGCAGTGTCGGCGGGTGCGGGATCCACTGTGGCGGCAACTGGAACGCGTTGATCGGTTCGGCCAGGGCGGTGATGATCAGCCAGACCAGCGGCGCGATCATCAGCAGCCCGCCGAGCACCAGGACGAGATCGAGCAGCCGGCCCTTCACAGGTGCACCCACCGCCGGCTGAGCCGGAACTGGAGCCCGGTGACGATCATGATCACCACGAACAGCACCAGCGAGAGGGCGGCGGCGTACCCGATCTCGAAGGACTGGAAGCCCTTCTCGTAGGTGTACTGCACGATGCTGCGGGTCGCGCCGTCCGGGCCGCCCTGCGTCATGATCACCATCGGGTCGAAGATCTGGAACGCGCCGATGAACGTGATCACAGTGGCGAAGAAGATGGTCGGCGACATCACCGGCAGCGTCACGCTCCAGAACCGCCACCACGCGTTCGCGCCGTCCACCCGGGCAGCCTCGTGCAGCGGGGCCGGCACGGTCTGCAGGCCGGCCAGCAGGATGATGAACGTGTAGCCGATGGTGTGCCACCAGTCGACCACGATCAGCGTCGGCAGCGCCCAGGTCGGCGACGCCAGCCAGTTGGTCGTCGCCGAGAGGTAGTAGTTCGCCAGACCGAAGGTCGGGTCCAGAACGTATTTCCAGATCAACGCGACCGCGGCCCACGAGACCAGGAACGGGAAGAAGAACGCCGTCCGGACGAAGTACTTCGTTCCGCGGGTCATGGTGCGGTGTACGCCGAGCGCGAGCAGCATGCCGATGCCGATGTGGGTGATCACCGAGGAGATCGCGAACACGAACGTGTTGACCACGGCCCGGATCGTCGCACCATCGGTGACGAGCTGGCGGAAATTGTCCAGCCCGGCGAATTCCGGCGTACTCAGCAAGTCCCAATGGAACAAGCTCAGACCGAACGCGGCGACCAGGGGCGCGGCGACGAAGACGAGAAAGAGCAGTACGGCGGGACTGATGAACAGATAGCCCGGCAACCAGTCTCGCCGCTGAGGTTTCAAACGAGTCCTTCGAGCGCGGTCTGCGCCTTGCCGAGCGCGTCGGCCGGCGACGCGTTCCCGGTCAGCACCTGCTTCCAGCCGTCCTCGACCGCCTTCTGCACCGCGGCGCCCTTGTCCGGCGACGGGATCGGGGTGGCGTAGCTGAGCGCCTGGTAGAGGTACTCCGTCCCCTTCGGCGCGTCGGTGAGGAAGGACTGGCTGTTCGCGATCGACTTGCGGGCCGGGACGATGGTGCCGCCGAGTTGCGCGAAGAACGACGAGCCCTCGGTGGAGATGAGGAACTTGATGAAGGTCCAGGCGTCGTCCTTCTTCTTCGACGCCTTCATGATCGGGTAGCCGTTCCAGCCCACCGGCGAGCCCTGCTCGACCTTGGTCGGCCAGGGCACGATGCCCATCTTCGCCGTCGCCTTCAGGTTGCGGATGCTGATGATCGGCCAGCGCCCGCCGCCGAACATCGCCAGCTTGCCCTGCGCCGCCGCGGTCGTCGCGTCGAACGTCCCACCGGGCGGCGGTGACAGCTTGTCGGCGACCAGGGCCCGGTTGAACTCGGCCGCTTCGATCGCTTTCGCGTCGTTGTACGTCGGCTTGGACCAGTCGTCACTGAAGCTGCTCGTCCCGTTGGTGAGCAGCCATGGCATGATCGCCGCGAAGTACTCCGGGCCCGCGGCGTACCCGAACGCGCCGGTCTTCGCCTTGATCTGCTCACACGCGTGCCGGAAGTCGTCCCAGGTCCATTTCGCCGTCGGCTCAGGGACGCCGGCCTTCGCGAACAGGTCCTTGGAGTACCACATGCACATGGTGTTGAACTCGCCCGGCAGGTAGTAGGTCTTGCCGTCGGTGGAGCTGTACTTCTTGTTCCACTCGATCAGGTTCGGGTCCATGTCGGCGTAGTACTCGTCGATCGTCGACTTGTCCTTGCTGATGTAGTCGTCGAGCGGAGCCAGCAGACCCTTGGACGCGAACAGCCGCTGGCCCTCGGTGGCCACCTGGATCACGTCCGGCACCTGGCCGCCGGCCAGCCGGGTGGAGAGTTTGTTGAAGAAGTCGCCCCAGTTCGAGAGCGGGATGCCCTCGGCCTTGAGCTTGATCTCCGGGTGCTTCTCGCTGAACTTCGCGAACAGCTTGTTCCAGGTGGCCTGCTGTTCGGCCGTCCCCATGTAGACGAACGACAACTCCTTGGTGCTCGATCCACCGCCGCCGTCACTTCCTCCGCAGCCGGCCAGCGCGGCGGCGAGCGCCGTACCGCCGGTCGCCTGGAGGAAACGTCGCCGGCTGAGCAGGGACTGGTCCATCGGAGCGCCTCCTGGGGCGGGAAATCGATTTCTCGACAGCATAGGCCCGGCCGCGGAAACCGTGTCAAGGGCGGGCCGCGGAAAAGTCAGGGGGAATCCTTCACCGCCACCCGGCCGCGGAACTTCCCGTCAGGACAAGGAAAACCCCGTTCTCCACGGTTGAACCCATGACATTTGTCGTGGGTCCGATCGCTGGCCCGCGATCGTTGCCCGGGCGGACGATTCCTGAACCCACCCACGCCGGCCTCCGCCCCCGCCGAACGGGATCACGGGCGGAGGCCTGCCCAGCTCGAGGAGTTCTGTTGAGGCAACGGATTCTCGTATCCGCCCTGGGGGCCGGCGCATTGGCCGTCGCAGGGCTGACAGCACAAGGGGCCTTCGCGGCCCCCACCACCCCGTACACCGTCGGAAAGCACGCCGCCAAGGTCTGCTCGGCCACCAACGCCAAGCACACCGCAAGCTGCCACGCGATCAAACTGGTCGACGCCGCAGGCGTCGCACCGACCTCCACGGCGCCTCCGGCGACCGGACTCACTCCGTCCGGTCTGCGCGACGCGTACAAGCTCAACGGCCTGAGTGCCGGCGGCCGCACGGTCGCGATCGTGGACGCCTACGGCTACCCGAACCTGGAACGCGACCTCGGCGTCTACCGGTCCCAGTTCGGCCTGTCAGCGTGTACGACGGCCAGCGGGTGCCTGCGGATCATCGACCAGACCGGCGGCACCTCGCTGCCCAGGTTCAACGCGGGCTGGGCCGGTGAGCAGGCGCTCGACGTCGACGCGGTCTCGGCCGCCGCTCCGGACGCCAAGATCGTCGTCGTCCAGGCCAAGTCCGCGAGCTTCGCCGATCTCGGCGCCGCGGTCGTCACCGCCTCCAAGCAGGCCGGAGTCGTTGCCATCTCCAACAGCTACGGCGGTGGCGACGCCTCCGACGCCAGCTACGGTCAGTACTACAACCACCCGGGCATCGCGGTCACCGCATCCACCGGTGACGACGGGTACCAGGGCGGCAGCTACCCGGCCTCGTCGTCGTACACGACGGCCGTCGGCGGTACGTCGCTTGTTGCCGCAAGCAACTCGCGGGGCTGGAGCGAGACCGTGTGGGCAGGCGCCGGTTCGGGCTGCTCGTCGTACAACACCGCGCTGAGTGCCGCTGCGTCGTTCGGCACCGGCTGCTCGAAGCGGGCGATGGCGGACGTGTCCGCGGCCGCCGACCCGGGCAAGGGCGGGATGGCGATCTACTACCCGACCAGCAAGACGGCGTCGACGTGGGCGCAGTTCGGTGGCACGAGTGAGGCCGCCCCGATCATCGCCGCGGTCTACGCGTTGTCCGGTACCACGAGCGGTTACGCGAACGCGCTGCCGTACGCCCACCCGGGCTCGCTGTTCGACGTGACCAGCGGCAGCAACGGCAGCTGCCCGACGACCCAGTGGTGCAACGCTCGCGCCGGCTGGGACGGCCCGACCGGTCTCGGTACGCCGAACGGCGCCGGGGCCTTCTGATCGACCGGGCGGGGGTGGGCTCAGGTCCACCCCCGCAGTGGGGCTGACGCTCCTGATCTCACGCCGGCTGCTGCCGAGGATCGATGTATGACGATCCTCACCGCCCGGCAGAACGCCGTACCCACGCTTCCGGACAGACCGGCCCGCTTGCATCGGCCGTTGCTCTGGGTCGCGATCGCACTCGCCGCGCTGGTCCCGGTCACGATCGGCGGCGCGCTGTTCGACGACCGGATCCTGCTCGGTCACCCGATCTGGATGAAGCCGCTGAAGTTCGCGATCAGCCTGGCGCTGTACTGCGGCACGCTGGCCTGGATGCTGACCCTGCAGAAGCGTGCCCGGCGGCTCGGCTGGTGGATGGGCACGATCGTTGCCATCGGCGTCGCGGCCGAGATGGTCCTCATCATCGGGCAGGTCGTGGTCCGCGGCCGGCAACTGCACTTCAACGTGTCGACACCGGCCGACCAGTTGATCCACAACATCATGGCGAGCACGATCTATCTGGTCTGGGCTGCCGTCCTGGTGATCGCGATCCAGCTCTTGTTCGACAAGCCCGGCGACCGGGCGTTGCGCTGGAGCATCCGGCTCGCCCTCGGTACGACGCTGGCCGGCATGCTGCTCGGCAATCTGATGTTCCGCGTCACCCCCTCACAGGAACGCGAAGCGGCCGCGGCCGGTCAGCAGCTGCACCTCGGTTCGCACGGCGTCGGCGTCGAAGACGGCGGCCCTGGGTTGCCGATCACCGGATGGAGCACGCAGGGTGGCGATCTGAGGATCGGGCACTTCCTCGGTGTGCACGCACTGCAGGCGATCCCGTTGGTTGCCCTGGGCCTCGTTCTGCTTGCCCGCCGCTTCCCGGCGCTGCGTCCGGAGGGTGCCCGCACCGTCCTCGTCACGGTCGCTGCGGCGTCGTACGCCGGCCTGATCTGGCTGGTCACCTGGCAGGCCGAACGCGGCGAATCGATCGCCCATCCCGGTGGTGCGACACTCATCGCAACCGGTTGCTGGCTGGGTGCGACGATTTCACTGTCGCTCCTAGTACTGTTCCGTGCACGAAGGACAACCCTCGTCTCCACGCGAATCCGGTGAAATCTCTTCCCCGGACTGTCCGCCAGGCTTAAGGTCAGGCGCGGACGGATCGTGGAGGGCGACCCGCGCAGACACTTTTGATGGAGCGTTTTGTGACCACATCACGCAGACGGCGGGGGCTCTTGGCAGTCACCGCGGTCTCCGCCGCCACTGTGCTGGCCGTGACCGCCGCTGGCGGCGCCACAGCCGCGCAGACGGCCGGCCCCACTGAGGGCAAGGGCAAGGCCGCCCAGTCCGAGAACACCAAGGGCAAGGAACGGAAGGGCAACTACGACGCCCGGACGCCGAACGCCAAGACCACCGCCACCCGCTCCGCCAAGGTCGCGGGTCAGGAGTCGGCGGCGTCGGAGAAGTTCCGCAACTCGCTCGGCGCCCAGGGTGTCGTCGAGTTGGACCCGAACACCGGGACCCCGGCCCAGGTCTCCAAGCTGAACGGCTTCCTGACCGGCAAGAGCGCGAAGAAGGCGACCGACGTCGCGCTCGGCTACGTGAAGGCGCACCCCGAGGTCTTCAAGCTCTCCGCCGCGGACCTGGGCACGCTCAAGTTGCGCAAGGACTACGTCGACGACCTCGGTACCCACCACATCTCGTGGATCCAGACGGTCGACGGTGTCGAGGTGTTCGGCAACGGCCTGAAGGCCAATGTCACCAAGAACGGCCAGCTGATCTCGCTGATGGGTGCGCCGGTCGCCGGACTGGCCAGCCAGGCTCAGGCCCGGTCCGCCGCGGCCGCGCCGAAGGTGTCCGCCGCCGCGGCCCGTACCGCCGCCGCCGAGGACATGGGCGGTACGGCGAAGTCCGCGACCGCGAAGTCCGCCGGTACGGCGACCACCTGGAGCAACGGCGACACCGCCAAGCAGGTGTGGTTCCACACCGCCGACGGGCTGCGCAAGGGCTGGCTGACCTACGTCAACGCCGGCGGCATGAAGATCTACAGCCACGTCATCGACGCCCAGACCGGCGCCCTGCTCTACCGCAAGGACCTGGTCAGCGAGGGCAACGGCGACGCGCTGGTGCAGGACAACTACCCGGGCGCCGCGAAGGGCGGCACGCAGCGGGTCGAGAACCTGATCTTCAACAAGTGGCTGCCGAAGAACGCGAAGACGCTGCTCGACGGTACGTCGGTGGCCGCCTTCGCGGACGTGAACGACGACAACCAGCCGAACGCCGGTGAGACGGTCAAGGTGCCGGGCACCAAGACGGGCGCCGAGTACAAGCTGGTGCCGTTCCAGACCACCGCCTCCTCGTTCTGCTCGACGTCGTTCGTCTGCACCTGGGATCCGGCCAAGCCGGACTCCTGGAAGACGAACATGAACCAGGACGTCACCAACGCGTTCTACCTGGCCAGCAACTTCCACGACTGGCTGGCCAAGCCGCCGATCAGCTTCACCCCGGCGGCCGGTTCGTTCGACACCGCGGGCGGCGACCCGGTTCACCTGAACGCGCTGGACGGCGCCGCGACCGCTGCCAACGGCGGACCCGACGCGAACCACATCGACAACGCGAACATGTCGACCCCGCCGGACGGCATCTCGCCGACCATGCAGATGTACCTGTGGCACTTCCCGGGGACGACGGACGCGCAGGACCCGTTCGTGCCGGCCAGCGGTGCGAACGACGCGAGCGTGCTGTACCACGAGTACACCCACGGTCTGTCCAACCGCCTGGTCGTCGACGCCACCGGCAACTCGACGCTGAACAGCATCCAGGCCGGCTCGATGGGCGAGGCGTGGAGCGACTTCTACGCGATGGACTACCTGGTCTCGCACGGTCTGGAGAAGGACACCACCGCTCCCGGTGAGGTCCTCGAGGGCAAGTACGTCGCGGCCGGTGAACTGTTCCGCACCCAGGCGATCGACTGCCGCGTGAAGGCGGTCAGCCCGAACTGCATCCAGCCGGACGGTTCGAAGGGTGGCTACACCTACGGCGACTTCCCGACCATCGGCGGTACGCCCGAGGTGCACGCCTCCGGCGAGGTCTGGGCCCAGACGCTGTGGGACCTGCGCGAGCGCTTCGGCCGTAGCTACGCGGTCAGCCTGATCACCCGGGCGATGGAGCTGTCGCCGGCCGACCCGACGATGCTCGACATGCGCAACGCGATCGTGCAGGCCGACCTGGTCGCGAGCGGCGGCAAGAACGCCGACACGATCTGGACCGTCTTCGCCAACCGTGGCATGGGCTGGTACGCCGGCGTCATCGACGGCGGCGACTCGTTCCCGGCGGAGGACTTCCACAAGCCGCCGACGGGCGCGACCACGACGCTCAGCGGCACGGTTCTGGACAAGGACACCGGTGCTCCGGTGGCCGGCGCGCTGGTCTACGTCGGCGGTCACTCCTCCGGCTACGCCGGCGACTACGCCGCCTCGACCAACTCGAAGGGCGAGTACAAGATCACCGGTGTCGCGCCGGGGACCTACCCGAAGGTCGTCATGTCCGCTCCGGGCTACGAACTGCTGGTGCAGTCGGCAACGGTCTCCAAGAGTGGCTCGAAGGCGAACTTCGCACCGCGCCGCAACTGGGCCGCTTCCTCTGGCGGCGGTTCGGTGGTCGACTTCAACGGTCCGGACTTCACCCCCGACTGTGGCCCGGCGTACGCGATCGACAACGCGCAGGGCACCGGCTGGGGCAGCACCACCGGTGACGACAACGGCACGCCCACGAACGTGATGGTGCCGAAGCACGTCGACATCAAGTTGCCTGCCGCGGTGAACATCACCGGCTTCAACGTCGACCCGTCGAACACCTGTGGTGACGCGGGCAGCGCCTCGACCGGTCAGTACCGGATCGAGACCTCGGTCGACGGCACCACCTGGGCGACCGCCCAGGAGGGGACCTTCACCGCGGCAAACCGGGCGAAGTACAACCTGCTCACCCCGAGCGGCAACGCGACCGGAGTTCAGTACGTGCGGTTCTGGATGCTCAGCCCGCAGGTCCCGGACTTCGCCACGAACTGCCCGGACGGCGCCTTCAGCGGTTGCCAGTTCACCGACATGACCGAGCTCCAGGTCTTCGGTACGAAGTAACCCGCATCACCCCGCGAAGGCCGGTCGAGCATCCCGCTCGGCCGGCCTTCCGGCGTTCTCAGTGGTCCTTCGACGGCTTCGCGGGCGGGACCGTCTGGGCCCATTCGGCCCATTCGGCCAGAGCGGAGTACAGGCGGATGCCGGCTTCGACGGTGACGCGCATCGACTGGGTCTGCGGGCTGTAGCCGAAGTCGCCGCGGTCCTTGGCCGCCGCGTACTGGCGGTACTGCTCGGCCAGTTCGGAGTAGAACCGTGCCTCGGACTCGAGGTGACGTTGCAGGTCGTCGGCGTCCATCAGCCAGAAGAACAGTGACCTGAGCAACGGCTGCAACCGCATGGTGTGGTCGATCTCGACCTCGGTCAGCCAGCGCTTGACCTCCGCCAGCCCGGCGTCGGTGATCCGGTACGCCTTCCGCCGGCGCGGTCCCTCGCTCTCGACCTCGACCAGGCCTTCGCCAGCGAGCTTGCCGAGCTCGGCGTAGATCTTCGGGTGCTGTGCCGGCCAGATCGAGCCCAGGACCTCGGTGAACCGACGGGCCAGGTCGTACCCACTGGCCGGCCCCTCGGCGAGCAGCCCGAGCAGCCCGTGCCGCAGCGACATGGCGCGCCTCCTTCGATCTCGTCGGAACATCTTGACATGTCCCCGGGGACATGTGCATGCTCCCATATGTCCCTAGGGACATGTCCTGGGGGCCAATTGATCGTGAGGGAGTGGGAATGTCTGACAGTCGTGCAGTACTCATCACCGGCTCGACCGGCGGCATCGGAGCAGCGACGGTCGAGCTGCTCCGTCGCCGCGGCTTCACCGTGTACGCCGGGGTGCGCGGGCGGGCCGGGTTCGGTGAGGGAGTCCGGGAGGTCACGCTGGATGTGGCGGATCCGGAGAGCGTCGCGGCCGCGGCCAAGCAGGTGGCCGGGGAGGTCGGCGGCCTGCGGGCGGTGATCAACAACGCCGGAGTGATCGTGCAGGGACCGATCGAGCTGGTGCCGGCCGACGAATGGCGACGGCAGTTCGCGGTGAACACGCTCGGCCCAGCTTCCGTCGTTCGCGAGTTCCTGCCGTTGGTCCGCGCCGGAGCGGGCCGGATCATCAACGTGAGTGCGCCGACCGGCCGGGTCGCGATGCCGCTGCTCGGTGCGCTGTCGGCCAGCAAGGCAGGACTGGAGGCACTCTCGAACGCACTCCGACTCGAGCTTGCCGCGTGGAACATCCCGGTCGTGGTGGTCGAGCCGGGATCAACGGAATCCGCGATCTTCACCAAGGCGGGGGCCGCCGCCCAGGAGGCGCTGGAGCGGACGGACGGCGACCGGGTGGCGCTGTACGGCGCCCATCTGGCCGCCTATGAGAAGGCGAGCGCTCGCTTCAAGCCCGGTCCGGCCGAGAAGGTTGCCGAGGTCATCGTGCGCGCCGTCGAGGCGCGGCGGCCCAAGCGTCGCTACACGGTCGGTGACGCACGCACGCTGGCGGCGATCCTCACCAGGTTGCCGGTCGGACTGAGGGAGCGAGCGCTGAGCAATGCCCTTGGATTGAAGGGGATCAAGGCGTGAGCGTCGTCGTCCTGGTCGGGGCCACCTCGGGGCTGGGGCGGCGAGCAGCCGAGCAGTTGTCGGCTGGTGGTCATCGGCTGTTCCTGGTCGGGCGCGACCCGGCTCGCGCCACCGATCTGGCCAGGCGATTGCCGCAGGCAACTGTCGTCACGGCGGACATGTCGGTGCGGGCCGGCGTCGAACAGGCGGCTGCGGCGATCACGGCCGAAACCGAGCGGATCGACGTACTGGTGAACAACGCCGGGGTGATGACGCCTACTCGTCAGGTCAGTGCCGAGGGCATCGAACTGAACCTCGCCGTCCATCACCTGGCGCCGTGGTCGACGACCGCGCTGCTGCTGCCGCTGCTTGCGTCGGGTGGCCGGATCGTCAACGTGAACTCCGAGGGGCATCGGTCGCCGATGCGCGGTGGCGCGGTCCGGATCGATCCGCGGCGGCTGGCGGACGGGCCGGCGGAGTTCGATCCGTTCCTCACCTACAGCAGGACGAAGTTGGCCAATCTCCTGTTCACGCATGAGTTGCAGCGCCGCCGACCGGACTTGAGTGTGGTCGCCGTACATCCGGGTGTGGTTCGGACGGATCTCGGGCGGCAGTTCCCCCGGCTGCAGGTCGCGGCCGTGCAGGCCTTCGCCCTGTCCGCGCGGCGCGGTGCCGAGCCGGTCGTGCGGTTGGCCGTCGGCCCCGAGGCGCCGACCGGGTACTACGACCGGTTCCGGTCGGTGCGGTCGTCGGCGATCTCGTACGACGAAGACCTGGCGCAGCGCGTCTGGGCCGCAACCGAGGAACTACGGCCGCATGCCGCTGCCTTCCCACATCGTGGACGATGAACAGTAAGTGCAGTGAATTAGTCTAGTTTCGAGCGCGTGGAGATCGCAGCCGGCAGGTCGTCGCGCCGCTCAGGTGGGCGGCGCGGCGACCGAGCCGCGCTCGATCAGGGTCGGGGCCACAGTCGTACGACGGACCCGGCGGTTGGTGTCGACCGCGGAAGTGACGCGGGCGACGACGTCCGCGACCAGCTCGTCGAGCGGCCAGTGGAACGTGGACAGTGGCGGTGTGAGCAGCTGCGACATCGGCTGGTCGTCGTACCCGAGCAGGGACAGGTCCTCCGGGACGCGGAGGCCGAGCTCGCGGCTGGCGGCGTACACACCGAAAGCCATCGAGTCCGCGAGCGCGAGGATGCCGGTCGGTCGGTTGCTGCTGGTGAGCAGCTCGCGGGCGACCTCGGTCGCGCCGGCCAAGTCGTGTGGGCACTGCAGGATGCGGACCTTCAGTTTGAGGTCCACGCCGATGCGCTGAGCGATCTCCTCGGCCGGCCGCTCGACCTCGAACCGGCGGGTCGGGCTGAGGACCGCGACCCGTCGGTGGCCGGCCCCCGCCAGCCGGCCGAGCGCGATGCTGACGCCGGTCTCGTTGTCGAACACGACCTCGGACTTCGCCTTCGCGCCGGGCAGTGCGTCGCCGATCGCGATCACCGGCGCCTGCTGCGCGATCGCGGCCCAACCCTTCGCGGCCGGGTTGATCGGGATCACCACGATCGCGTCAGCGCGGTGGTCGACCAGGTGCTGGGCGAGCTCCAGCTGGCGATCCGCGTCGCCGGCGGAGTCGATGATCCAGGCGTTCCGGTCCGGGGCGAGCAGCTCCCGGCCGAGCGCGGCGGCGAGCCGCTGCTGCCACAGGTCCTCGAGCGACGCGCACAGTACGCCGATCGAACCGCTCCGGCCGGACGCGAGCGCCCGCGCCACCGGGTCGGCCTGGTAGCCGAGTCGATCGGCGGCGTCCTGGACCCGCTGCCTGGTCTCGGGAGTGCCGTGCAGGCCGCGCAGCGCGTAGGACACGGCCGCCATCGACAGGCCCGTCTCCGCGGCGATGTCCTTGAGGGTTGGCCTGCGGCCGGTTCCGGACATGATCAGCACCCTAGACCGCCCGGCGGACAGAAACTTGACAAGTGTCGTATTGAAGCGCTTCACTCTAAGAGTCCTGAAGCGCTTCAATCTGATCAAACCGCCGGGAGGGGAAGCCGATGATCGACGTTCATCAGCACCTCTGGCCGGCCGAGTTCGTCGACCGCCTCCGGGCCCGCTCCGAGCCGCCGTACCTCGACGGCTGGACGCTGCACACCGCGACCGAAGCGCCGTACGAGGTCGATCCGGCCGCGCATGCGGTGGACAAGCGGGTCGCCCTCGAGCGGGACACGGATACGACGCTTGCGGCGGTGTCGCTGTCGAGCCCGCTCGGCATCGAGCAGCTCCGCGACAACGCGCTGCTCGACGCCTGGCATGCGGGTGCGGCCGCGCTGCCGGAGCCCTTCAGGGCTTGGGCTTCGGTGAGTCTGATCAAGCCTGACGTCGACGGCCTCGGCGTACTGCTGGCCGACGGTTTCCTCGGACTGCAGTTGCCGGCGCATGTACTCGCGACACCGGCCGGGTGGGCCGAGGTCGGCGAGTTGCTCGCTGTCGCCGAGCGGTCGGACAAGCCGATCCTGGTCCACCCGGGCACGGCCCGGACCGACTGCGAGGTGCCCGGGTGGTGGGCGCCCGTCGTCGACTACGCCGGTCAACTCCAGGCCGCATGGTGGGCCTGGCACGCGTACGGCGGCCGCCACCAGCACCCGCGGTTGCGGTTGTGCTTCGTGGCCGCGGCCGGACTCGCCCCCGTGCACCACGAACGGCTGGCCGCCCGCGGTGGCCGGCTCGGCACCATCGACCCCAACCTGTACGTCGACACCTCGAGCTACGGCCCGCAGGGGATCGACGCGGTCGCGCGGGTCCTCGGCATCGACCAGGTCGTGCACGGCACCGACCGGCCGTACGCCGGGATCACCGACCTCCGCCAAGGCGACGCCGCGACCGCGGTGATCCGCCACGCCAACCCACACCGGCTCCTGTACGGCGTCAACCCCGGGGGCGGGCAACCATCTCCTGAGAGGGGAGTGCAGTGACTGCTCAGCCGATCACCGACGTTCCGAACGTCCCGGCGCGCCAGCCCAGCCGGCTAGTGGATCTCAACAACTGTCTGTCGCTGGACAACCTTCCGGGCCGCGACCTGGATGCCGCAGAGTTGTCCGAGCTGGCCGCGTCGGTGGCCGCGCAGCCGCACCTGTGGGAGGACAAGGTCGCCTACAGCGACGAGGAGCGCGTGTTCGCCTCCCTTCATCGGGACGCGAACGTCGACGTCTGGCTGATCTGCTGGACGCCGGTCAACGACACCGGTTGGCACGATCACGACGTCTCGTCCGGCGCGGTCGCGGTGGCGAAGGGCACGTTGGTCGAGCACAACCTCGCGATCGGCACCGACTCGGTCGAGACCGAGGTGACGGCCGGCGACGTCTACGGCTTCGGCCCGGACCACATCCATCGCCTCACCGGCCTGGACAAGGGCAGCGTCACCGTCCACGCGTACAGCCCGCCGCTGTGGCGCATGGGGCAGTACTCGGTCAAGGACGGCGTACTCCGCCGCATCTCCGTCTCCTACGCCGACGAACTCAGGCCGCTCGACTGAGATCACGTTCTCTGACTAAAGTCAGAGAATGGAGATCGGCGCGGTCAGAAGGTTCAACCGGATCGTCACCGAGCGCGTCGGCGCGCTCAACGACGCCTACCTCTCCCGGGACCGTCCGCTCGGGCAGGCCCGGGTGTTGTGGGAGATCGGCGCGGACGGGTGCGACGTACGGGCGCTGCGGACGCGGCTCGGCCTCGACTCGGGGTACCTGAGCCGGTTGCTGCGGTCGCTCGAGGAGGACGGGCTGGTCCGGGTCGAGCAGAGCGGTGCGGACGCGCGGGTGCGGATCGCACGGCTGACCAGGACGGGTGCGAAGGAGCGGCGGCTGCTGGACCGGCGGTCCGACGAGTTGGCCGGGTCGATCCTGGCGCCGTTGAGTGAGCGCCAGCGCGATCGGCTCGTCGCCGCGATGGACGATGTGTCACGGCTGCTGACCGCGTCGATGGTCGACGTCGGCATCGTCGATCCGCGGCGGCCGGAGGCACAGCTGTGCCTGCGCTCGTACTTCGACGAGTTGGGCGAGCGGTTCGACAACGGGTTCGACCACGCGCGCAGCATTTCGGCGCAGGACGCCGAGCTGACACTGCCGGCCGGTCTGCTGCTGGTCGCGACGCTGCATGCGGAGCCGATCGGCTGCGGTGCGTTGAAGCTGCACAGCGAGGAGCCCGCGGAGATCAAGCGGATGTGGGTTTCCCGCGATGCCCGCGGTCTGGGGCTCGGACGCCGGCTGCTCACCGAGCTCGAACGCGAGGCAGTCGCCCGCGGCGCGAACGTCGTACGGCTGGAGACCAATCGGTCACTGACCGAGGCGATCGGTCTGTATCGCGCGTCGGGCTATCAGGAGGTGTCCGCGTTCAACGCGGAGCCGTACGCCCATCACTGGTTCGAGAAGTCGCTCAAGACCTGAGAGGGCGTCTGAGAACCCTGAGTGTCCGGGGAGGCCCCGATCTCCCCGGACACCAGGTGGACTACGGCTTGCGGAGTACGCCGATCAGGCCGTGGGTCTCCTGGTCGAGACCCGCGGAGAACCAGAGGGCGTCGGTGCCGCCGGTGGTCGCGGTGCCCTGGAGCAGAGCCCAGAGACCGTCGATCGCGAGCGTCTTGCCGGCGGGGGTGCGGACCTGCCCGTCGGACTCGTAGCGACCGTGCGACTTCGGCTGCAGGATGTTGATGCGGCCGTCGCCGAAGTTGCCGACCAGAAGCGTGCCGGCCGGCTGACCCCAGGCGGCCGGAGCCAGCGCGAGGCCCCACGGCGCGTTCAGCGAGTCGCGGGAGGCGACGCGACTGACGAACTTGCCATCCACCGTGTACTGGTCGACGAAGCCGAGCCCGCGGCCGGGGACGCTGCGGCCGGTCGTCGGGTCGGGCTTGGCGTAGGTGACGAAGATCTTCCCGTTCAGCGTCTGCACGTTGAAGGGCGCGTAACCCTTCGGCAGCGAGCGGTCACGGAACGCCCACCACGGCAACTTGACCGGGTTGAAGGCGTTGTCGAACACGTCGATCCGGCCCTGCGCGAAGTTGGCGGCGTACAGCTGGTCACCGGTGCTTGCCGTCGCGACGGCCAGCCCGGTGTAGGCGGCGCCCGGGGTGGTGGCGACGATCTGCGCCGCACCGATCGTCGGGCTGACCGGCGGGCCCCAGGCGGCGATCTGGCCGGTCAGGGTCGCGAACATGAACCGGGCCGGAGCGCTGACGGTCCCGTTGCTGAGGACGAAGCCGGTGCCCGGGTTCGAGACCTGGCCGGTCGGCAGCGGCACCGTCACCCGGACGGTGGGCACCTTGGTGATCGTGGTCGAGCCCGGCGCGGACGAGTAGAGCGTGGAGCTCGACGTCCCCTGGTTGGACACCCACAGCGGCGTCGTCGCGCCGAGTGAGAGGCCCCACGGGTTGACCAGGTCCGGGTCGGTCAACACCGCCTTGCCGGGGAGGTCGGAGGCGAGGTTCACCTGCTGTACGGCGAGATGCCCCGAGGATTCGTGGTGGTCTTGGTGCGCACTGGCGGTCGCCGGGGCGACCAGCGCGAGACCACCGATGAACGCGGTCGCAACAGCGAGTGGACGGCCCTTCGGGCGAAGCGACATGTCACTTTCCTGTCGGTTGAGGTGCGGAACACCATCGATACGGGCCGATGGGCTAGGCGGTTCAATCCGGCGCAGGGTAGACATGGGCAAGCAGCAACGTGGGAGGGGGAAGGAAACTGTGGCGGAGCTTGCGATCCAGCAGTTGAACCCGGCGATCCTGCCGCCGGCGACGGGGAACTACACGCATGGCGTGGTCGTCGGTGGGGCCGAGCGGACGGTGTTCGTCAGCGGTCAGGTGCCGTGGGGCAACGAGCACGGCCGAGTGCCGGAGAGTTTCGAGGCGCAGTGCCGGATGGTCTGGCGCAACGTGCTCTCGGTCCTGGCCGAGGCGGGCATGGGAGTGCTGAACCTGGTGAAGGTGACGACCTACCTGTCCGACCGGCAGTTCCGGGCACTCAACTCGAAGATCCGCGAAGAGGTCCTCGGTCAGCACGCACCCGCGCTGACCGTGATCATCTGCGACATCTACTCCGAGAACTGGCTCCTCGAGATCGACGCGATCGCGATGGCCTAGTCCTGTCTGACGGTCCCGCGGACCGTCAGACAGGAACTGCTCGGCTAGGCCCAGGTTTCGGCGTGGGTGGCTACGCCGTTGGGGGCGATCAGTTCGGTGACGACGTCCTCGGCGTCGGCGTCCAAGGGCTCGAACGGGAGCTCGGGTACGACGTACGCGCGGGCGCCGGCGACCATCTCGATGCCGGGGAGCTCGAACCAGGCCTCGCCGACCTCGCGGCTGATCTCGTAGATCGCCTGCTCGGCCGAGTCCACCGGCTCGTCCTCGCCGCCGTCGTCCAGTTCGGCCGGGTGCCGTTCCTGCGCCGCCCGGCCGGCGTCGAGCAGCGCGTCCAGGTCGACCACGCGCAGGTCGAACCGCGACACCACGCTGATCACCTGATCCTGCTCGGCCTCGTCGTCGTCCTCGTCGTCGACCGCGTCCTCCAGCAGCAGCGGCGCCGTACCGGTGTGCTCGAAGACCGCGTCGTTCCAGCCCTCGACGAGTTCCTCGAGGGCGGCGTTCTGCTCGTAGAGCGCGGACTGCTCCTCGGCGCCGGTCATCGCGAGCAGGGCGTCGGTGTGGGCCTGGAGGCGCTCGGCCAGCCGGCGGCTCGCCTCGGCCAGCGCCTCCCGGGTCTGCGCGGAGAAGAACTGCTCTGCGGGGGCGGTGATGTCGACTTCAGTCACGTGCTGTTCTTCCCTTGTCTGTGCGTGGGGCTGTGCCCGGATCTGGGATTGCCAGGCGTAAGTATGCGGACAGAACGGCCACGGGCGAAGTCCGGTCCGCACTACGTTCCTGTGAGAAGCCTGTGAGAGCTGTGAGAGCGGGTGTGAGAGGCCTGCGAGAACACTCCTGAGCAGGCAACGAGCGGTGTCCAGTGGCTTCATGAGCACTTTAGCTGTGAGGCGGCGCCGTCATGTCTGACGTCATCTATCTCGCCGTCACCGTCGTCGTCTTCGCGGCCATCTGGTACGCGCTGCGTGGAGTGGAGAAGCTGTGAGCGCCGAGAACATCGCCGGCCTGGTGGTCGCCGCGGCCCTGGTCCTCTACCTGGTCGCCGCCCTGATCTTCCCCGAGAGGTTCTGATGTCCGACACTGCGGCCGGCCTGTTGCAGGTCGGCTTCCTCATCCTGTGCCTGGCGGCTGTCTACCGGCCGCTGGGTGGCTACATGGCCCGGGTCTACTCGTCCGACAAGGACCTGCGGATCGAGCGGGCGACGTACAAGATCTTCGGCGTCGACTCGAAGGCCGATCAGACCTGGGGCGTCTACGCCCGGTCCCTGATCGCGTTCTCCGCGCTCAGCCTGATCCTGCTGTACCTCATGCAGCGCCTGCAGAGCCATCTGCCGCTGTCGCTCGGCCTGCCGAACGTCGAGTCGGGACTGGCGTTCAACACGGCGGCGTCGTTCGTCGCGAACACGAACTGGCAGTCGTACTCGCCCGAGGTGACGATGGGCCACCTGGTCCAGTTCGCCGGCCTCGCGGTGCAGAACTTCCTGTCCGCGGCCGTCGGCATCACCGTCGCGGTCGCGCTGATCCGCGGCTTCGCGCGGGCCAAGACCGACCGGCTCGGCAACTTCTGGGTCGACCTGACCCGGACCACGCTGCGGGTCCTGCTGCCGATCGCCATCCTGGGCACCCTGGTCCTGGTCGCGATGGGCGTCGTGCAGAACTTCTCCGGCGGCCACGAGGTGACCTCGGTGGTCGGCCAGACCCAGACCATCCCCGGCGGTCCGGTGGCCAGCCAGGAGATCATCAAGGAGCTGGGCACGAACGGCGGCGGCTTCTACAACGCCAACTCCGCGCACCCGTTCGAGAACCCGAACGGCCTGTCGAACCTGTTCGAGATCTTCCTCGAACTCGTCATCCCGGTTGCCCTGACCCGGACCTTCGGCCTGATGATCAAGGACAAGCGGCAGGGCTACGCGATCCTCGGCGTGATGGCCACGCTCTGGGCCGCCTTCACCTTCTCGGCGACCTTCTTCGAGAACCAGGGCGCCGGTACGGCGACCCAGGCCGCGGGTGCCGCGATGGAGGGCAAGGAGACCCGCTTCGGCGAATGGGCCTCCGCACTCTTCGCCACCACGACCACCGGTACGTCGACCGGTGCGGTCAACTCGGCGCACGACTCGTTCACCCCGCTCGGCGGCGGTACGGCGCTGTTCCACATGATGGTGGGCGAAGTCACCCCAGGCGGCACTGGCACCGGCCTCTACGGCATGCTGATCCTCGCCGTGCTGGCGGTGTTCGTCGCCGGACTGATGGTCGGCCGGACGCCGGAGTACCTGAAGAAGAAGATCACCGCGCGCGAGATGAAGCTGGTCTCGCTGTACATCCTGACGACTCCGACCGTCGTACTCGTCGGTGCTTCCCTGGCGATGGGGCTGGCGGTGGCGCGGGCCTCGATCTTCAACACCGACAGTCCACACGGCTTCTCCGAAGTGCTGTACGCATTCACGTCGGCCGGTAACAACAACGGCAGCGCGTTCGGCGGTCTCAGCGCGAACATCCCGTTCTACAACACCGCCCTCGGGCTGGTGATGCTGCTCGGCCGGTTCGTCCCGATCGTGTTCGCGCTGGCGCTGGCCGGATCGCTCGCCCAGCAGCAGCCGGTGCCGGTGACCCAGGGCACGCTGCCCACCCACAAGGCCCTGTTCGTGACGCTGCTCGTCGGCACCGTCCTGATCGTGACCGGCCTGACGTATTTCCCCGCTCTTACTCTCGGACCCCTCGCGGAGGGACTGTGACCACGCTAGTGAAGACCCCTTCCCCGGGTGCCAAGAACGACACCGGGAAGGTGGAGAAGAAGGCGGCGTCGGGTCTGTTCGACCCGAAGATGCTGTTGACATCCCTGCCGGACGCGCTGCGCAAGCTCGACCCGCGGGTGATGGTGAAGAACCCGGTGATGTTCGTGGTCGAGGTGGGTGCGGTCGCATCGACGATCTTCGCCTTCACCGACTCGAGCGTGTTCGTCTGGTGGGTCGTGGTGTGGCTCTGGCTGACCGTGATCTTCGCCAACCTCGCGGAGGCCGTCGCCGAGGGCCGGGGCAAGGCCCAGGCCGAGACGCTGCGCCGGGCCAAGACCGAGACCACCGCACGTCGGCTGCTCGGCGACCGCGAGGAGCAGGTCCCCGCGACCCAGCTCCAGCTCGGCGACCTGGTCGTCGTCGAGGCCGGTCAGATCATCCCCGGCGACGGCGACGTCGTCGAGGGTGTGGCAAGCGTCGACGAATCGGCGATCACCGGTGAGTCGGCGCCAGTCATCCGCGAATCCGGTGGTGACCGCAGTGCGGTCACCGGCGGCACGAAGGTGCTGTCGGACCGGATCGTCGTGAAGATCACCACCAAGCCCGGTGAGAGCTTCATCGACCGGATGATCGCGCTGGTCGAGGGCGCGTCGCGGCAGAAGACGCCGAACGAGATCGCCCTGAACATCCTGCTGGCGAGCCTGACGATCGTGTTCCTGGTCGCCACGGTCACGCTGCCGACGTTCGCGGCGTACGCGCACACGGATCTGAGCATCGTCATCCTGGTGGCGCTGCTGGTCTGTCTGATCCCGACCACGATCGGCGCACTGCTGTCGGCGATCGGTATCGCCGGCATGGACCGGCTGGTGCAGCGCAACGTGCTGGCGATGTCGGGCCGCGCGGTCGAGGCCGCGGGTGACGTGAACACGCTGCTGCTGGACAAGACCGGCACCATCACGCTGGGCAACCGGCAGGCGTCGGAGTTCATCCCGGTCCAGGGCGTGACCGACACCGAGCTGGCCGATGCGGCCCAGCTGTCCAGCCTCGCCGACGAGACGCCGGAAGGACGGTCGATCGTCGTACTGGCGAAGACCGGCTACGGACTGCGCGAGCGGCACACCGGAGAGTTGCCGCACGCAACCTTCGTCGAGTTCACCGCGCAGACGCGGATGAGTGGTGTGGACGTGGACGGCCGGCAGGTTCGCAAGGGTGCGGCCGGTGCGGTGAACGCCTGGATCCACACCCACGGCGGCACCGCCGACCCGAAGCTGGGCGACATCGTCGACGGCATCTCCGCGTCCGGCGGTACGCCGCTGGTCGTCGCCGAGAGCGTGAACGGGACAGCCCGGGCGCTCGGGGTCATCCACCTCAAGGACGTGGTCAAGGAAGGCATGCGGGAGCGGTTCGACCAGATGCGCGCGATGGGCATCCGGACCGTGATGATCACTGGTGACAACCAGTTGACCGCGAAGGCGATCGCCGAGGAGGCCGGGGTCGACGACTTCCTGGCCGAGGCGACGCCCGAGGACAAGATGGCGCTGATCAAGAAGGAGCAGGAGGGTGGCCGGCTGGTCGCGATGACCGGTGACGGGACCAACGACGCCCCCGCGCTCGCCCAGGCCGACGTCGGCGTGGCGATGAACAGCGGGACGTCGGCGGCCAAGGAGGCCGGCAACATGGTCGACCTCGACTCCAACCCGACCAAGCTGATCGAGATCGTCGAGATCGGCAAGCAGTTGCTGATCACCCGCGGCTCGCTGACCACGTTCTCGATCGCCAACGACGTGGCGAAGTACTTCGCCATCCTGCCCGCGCTGTTCGCGGCGGCGTACCCGGGGCTGGACAAGCTGAACATCATGGGCCTGCACTCGCCGGAGTCGGCGATCGTGTCCGCCGTCGTGTTCAACGCGCTCGTCATCGTGGCGCTGGTCCCGCTGGCCCTGCGTGGCGTCCGCTACAAGCCGTCGTCGGCCTCGGCGATGCTGCGGCGCAACCTGCTGGTGTACGGCGTCGGCGGCCTGATCAGCCCGTTCATCGGTATCAAACTCCTGGACCTGGTGATCTCGCTGATCCCCGGTCTGCGTTGAGAGGTAGTTGTTCATGGCAAGCAATCTGCCCGGCTCGGTCCGGCAGTTCGGGGTCGCACTGAGGGCACTGCTGTTCTTCACGGTGCTGCTCGGTCTCGCGTACCCCTTGGTGATGACCGGTGTGTCCCAGGTGGTGTTCCACGGCAACGCGAACGGTTCGATCGTTCAGGTCGCAGGCAAGGACACCGCCTCGGACCTGATCGGCCAGGCGTACACGCAGGACAGTGGGAAGAAGGACGCCGACGGCAACGCGATCATGGTCGCGGACCCGAAGTGGTTCCAGACCCGGCCGTCCGCGGTCGACTACGACGGGAAGGGGAGTTCGGCCTCGCAACTCGGACCGAACAACTCCGACCTGCTGGCGATGGTCGAGGAACGGCGCAAGACGGTCGCGGCGCTGGAGGGTGTCCAGGAGTCCCAGGTCCCGCCGGACGCGGTGACGGCCAGTGGCAGCGGCCTGGACCCGGCGATCAGCCCGGCGTACGCCGCTCTGCAGGTCAACCGGGTCGCGCGGGAGCGTGGCCTGGATGTCGCCAAGGTCCAGCAACTGGTCAAGGAGAACACCAAGGGCCGCGCCCTGGGCTTCCTGGGTGAGCCGTACGTCAATGTCGTCACGCTGAACAACGCGCTGGCGTCGAACTGAGATAGTCGAAGTATGAGTAAGAGCGGCCGTGGGCATCTGCGGATCTACCTGGGTGCCGCGCCCGGCGTCGGGAAGTCCTACAAGATGCTGGGCGAGGGTCAGCGCCGGCTGACCCGGGGCACGGACGTCGTGGTCGGATTCGTCGAGACCCACGGCCGCGAGCACACCGCGGAGATGCTCGAAGGACTGGAGATCGTGCCGCGGCGGATCATCGACTACCGCGGCGCCAGTTTCACCGAGATGGACCTCGACGCGGTGCTGGCCCGGCGGCCGGAGGTGGCGCTGGTCGACGAACTGGCGCACACCAACGTGCCGGGCAGCCGCAACGAGAAGCGCTGGCAGGACATCGACGAGATCCTGGCCGCCGGGATCGATGTGATCTCGGCGGTCAACATCCAGCACCTCGAGTCGATCAACGACGTGGTCGAGAAGATCACCGGCGTACCACAGCAGGAGACGGTCCCGGACCGGGTGGTCCGGGCCGCCGACCAGATCGAGCTCGTCGACATGACTCCGGAGGCCCTTCGCCGCCGGATGGCCCACGGCAACGTCTACTCGGCGGACAAGATCGATGCTGCCCTGGGCAACTACTTCCGGGTCGGTAATCTGTCCGCCCTGCGCGAACTCGCACTGTTGTGGCTCGCCGACCGGGTGGACGTGGGCCTGCAGCAGTACCGTGCCCAGCATGACATCGACTCGACCTGGGAAGCCCGGGAACGTGTCGTGGTCGCCCTCACCGGCGGCCCCGAGGGTGGGACCCTGATCCGGCGTGCCGCCCGCATTGCCGCCCGGTCCTCCGGTGGAGACCTGCTCGCCGTTCACGTCGCCCGCTCCGACGGGCTGACCGGCGCCGACCCGAAGCGCCTCGCCGAGCAACGCATTCTGGTCGAGAGCCTCGGTGGTACGTACCACCAGGTCGTCGGCGACGACGTGCCGGCCGCGCTGCTGACCTTCGCCCGGGCCGAGAACGCGACCCAGCTGGTGCTCGGCGGCAGCCGCCGGTCCCGGTTCGGCGCGCTGACCGGTCCAGGGATCGGTACGTCGACGATCCGTGACTCCGGCGACATCGACGTTCACATCGTCACCCACTCGCAGATGGGCCGTGGCCGGCTGCCCCGGTTGCGCGGCAGCCTGTCCACCCGGCGCAAGGTCGAAGGGTTCGTGCTGGCCGTCGTACTGCCGCCGCTGCTGGCCCTGCTGCTCGGGTTCGGCGGGGACAGTCTCAACCTGACCAGCAACGTGCTCGCGTTCCTGCTGGCTGTGATCGTGGTCGCGCTGGTCGGTGGGTTGTGGCCGGCCATGGTGACCGCTGTCGGTGGGACCGTCGTACTGAACTACTTCTTCACGCCGCCGACCCGCACATTCACGATCGCCGAGCTGAACAACGTGCTCGCGCTGGCGATCTTCGTGCTGGTCGCGGCGATGGTGAGCTCGGTCGTCGACCGGGCCGCCCGCCGGACCAGACAGGCAGCCCGGGCGGCAGCCGAGTCGGAGACCCTGGCGACCTTGGCCGGGTCCGTGCTGCGCGGTGAGACCGCGCTGCCGGCGCTGCTGGAGCGGGTCCGGGAGGCCTTCGGGATGACGAGCGCCTGCCTGATGGAGCGGGTCGACGACGACGAGCTGACCGAGGTCTGGCGGCCGATCGCCTCGGCTGGTACGCCGACGTGTCGCCGACCCGAGGACGGTGACGCTGAGATCCCGGGGCGGGACGACCTGGTCCTGGTGCTGCAGGGCCGGCAGCTCGCGGCGGACGAACGCCGCCTGGTCGGTGCGTTCGCGGCCCACGCGGCCGCCCTGGTCGACCGGGCCAGGTTGAGCGCGGCGGCCGCCGAGGCCAAGCCGCTGGCCGAGGCGGACAAGCTCCGTACGGCGCTGCTGCGCGCGGTCGGCCATGATCTTCGCTCCCCGCTGGCCTCGGCGAAGGCGTCCGTGACGAGCCTGCGCAGTGACGATGTCGACTGGAGCGAGTCGGAGCGGGCCGAACTGCTGGAGACGGCGGACGAGTCGCTGGACCGCCTGTCGCGTCTGGTGGACAACCTGCTCGACCTCAGTCGCTTGCAGGCCGGCGTACTGCCCGTCTTCACCCGGCCGATGGCGCTGGACGAGATTGTGCCCGGCGTACTGGCCGAGCTCGGTGACCAGAGCGAGAAGGTCACCGTCGACATCCCGCACACGTTGCCTCTGGTAGAGGCCGACCCGGCGCTGCTGGAGCGGGTCGTCGCGAACCTGCTCGCCAACGCGATCCGGCACTCGCCGGTCGGCCGCGCGCCGTTGATCACCGGCAGTGCCCTGGGCGACACGGTCGAGATCCGGGTGATCGACCGCGGACCGGGCATCCCGCGCGAGGACCGGGATCGCGTGTTCGCGCCGTTCCAGCGACTGGGCGACACTGACAACACGGTCGGCGTCGGTCTCGGGCTGGCGCTGGCGCGTGGCCTCGCCGAGGCGATGCACGGCACCCTGCAGCCCGAGGACACTCCGGGTGGTGGGCTGACGATGGTGGTCTCGATCCCGACCGCGAACCTGCGGCCGGCCGACGCGCCGATCCCCGGATCGCGCGAACGCTCCGAGCCGGAGGCCTTATGACCAGGGTGCTTGTTGTCGACGACGAACCGCAGATCGTGCGGGCGCTGCAGATCAACCTGAAGGCCCGCGGCTACGAGGTGCACCTGGCCGGCAGCGGTACGGCGGCTTTGAAGGTGGCGGCGCAGCACCCGCCGGAACTGGTCATCCTCGACCTGGGGTTGCCGGACTTCGACGGCGTCGACGTGATTCGCGGCCTGCGTGGCTGGACCGAGGCGCCGATCCTGGTGCTGTCCGGCCGGACCGACAGCACGGACAAGGTCGAGGCGCTGGACGCCGGCGCGGACGACTACGTGACCAAGCCGTTCGGGATCGACGAGTTGCTGGCCCGGATGCGCGCCGTACTGCGGCGCAGCAACATCGCCCAGGACGAGCCGGTGGTGACCGTCGGCGGGATCCGGGTCGACCTGTCCGCGAAGCGCGTCACCCTGGAGACCGGTGAGGACATCCGGCTCACCCCGACCGAGTGGCACCTGCTCGAGGTCCTGGTCCGGCACCCCGGCAAGCTGATGTCGCAACGCCAGCTCCTGACCGAGGTCTGGGGCCCCGGGTACGAGAACGCGAGCGGCAACCTGCGCTTCTACATGGGCCAGCTCCGCCGCAAACTCGAAGCCGACCCGGCCCGGCCGAAACACCTCCTCACCGAACCAGGCATGGGCTACCGCTTCGAGCCGTGATCCGTACATAAGGACAGGTAGTAGTCGGCCAAGTGGCGGCCGGCCAGCTGTGCTCAGGCGGCCGACCGGATATACGTAGACGACTACGTCCTGTCCTTCGGTACGGATCACACGTCAGCTGGTGCGGCTGATGGTGACCAGGGTCGGGTGCTGCGGGAGCAGAGCCTGATCGTCGTCGTGGATGCGGAAGCGCATGCGGCAGACGACGGCGTTGGTGTCGCGGCGGAGGGCGTGGGCGAGCATGGCGCCACGGTGGTTCTGCAGCAGGCGTTGCCAGAGGTGCTCGGGTTCCACCTCGGGGATCAGCACGAACACCGTGTCGATCTGGGTGTGCCGGACGTACTTGATGATCGCGTCGGTCAGCCGGCGACGGTCATCGGCCAGAGCGACCAGCGGTACGCCGGGACTCCAGCGCTCCCAGTCGGCGATCAGCCGGTTGAACGCCCGTGCGTCGTCCGGATCGCTCGCGTTCACGGCGTGCACGGCGACCACGTCGTGGCCGAGCCCGGACGCCACCGAGATCGCTTCCCGGGTCAGCTTGCTGACGCCGTTGACCGGTACGACGACCCGCGACCGCCGCGCGGCGGGGAGGTCCGGCACCCGGCCGAGCTCGAGCCGTTCGCCGATCCGCCGGTAGTTGCGCTGCACGATCTGCATCAGCAGTACCAGCGCGGGCAGCGTGACCGCGATCAGCCAGGCGCCTTCGGTGAACTTCGACGCCGTGACCACGATCGCGGCCACACCGGTCAGGATCGCGCCGAAACCGTTCAGCGCCAGCTTGAACTGCCAGCGGGCGGGACGCGAGTGCCACCAGTGCCGGACCATGCCGGCCTGGGACAGCGTGAAGCCGACGAACACGCCGATCGCGAACAGCGGGACCAGGGTGTTCATGTCGCCGCGCGCCGCGATCAGCAGCACCGCCGACACCAGCGTCAGGAAGCCGATCCCGTAGCGGTACACCTGCCGCTGCCCCCGCAGCTTGAAGACATGCGGCACGAAATGGTCCTTCGCCAGCAACTGCGCAAGCACCGGGAGTCCGCCGTACGACGTGTTGGCGGCGAGCGCCAGCAGGACCACGGTGGATGCCTGGACGACGTAGTACCCGAAGCCGTGGCCCAGCGCGGCGTCGGCGAGTTGGGACAGCACCGTGACGCCGTCGACCGGCTTGATCTCGAACTTCTTGATCAGTACCGCGAGGCCGATCAGCATCGTCGCGAGCAGAACGCCGAGTGCGAGCTCGGCCCGTTGGGCCAGGATCACCCGCGGTTTGCGGAAGCTCGGGACGGCGTTCGCGATGGCCTCGACCCCAGTCAGTGCCGCGCAGCCGTTCGCGAACGCCTTCAGCAGCAGGAGAACACCGATGGTGTGAATCTGACCGGCCTGCTCCGCGCTCGTGGTGGTGACCGCGGCTTCGCCGCGGAGCAGACCGGCCAGAATCACCGTCAGGATGGCCGCCACGAACACGGCCGTCGGCAGGACGAACATCCGCGCGCTGTGCGCGACGCCCTTCAGGTTGACCGCGGTGACCAGGGCCAGGACCGCGAGCGCGAGCCAGACCCGGTAGCCGTACAGTCCCGGGACGGCGGACACCAACGCGGCGACCCCAGCCGCGACCGACACGGCGACGTTCAGCACGTAGTCGATCACCAGCGACGCCCCGGCGACCAGGCTCGCGCGCCGTCCGAGGTACTTCTTCGCGACGCCGTACGATCCGCCGCCGTTCGGGAAGGCGGCGATCACCTGCCGGTAGGACAGGACCAGGACGAGCAGCAATGCGGCGATCGCCAGCGTCACCGGCAGGGTCAGCCCGATCGCGGTCGCACCGCCGAGGGCGAGCACGAGCACGATCGCCTCCGGCCCGTAGGCCACCGAGGCCATCGCGTCCAGCGACAGCGCCGCCAGACCACCGATCACTCCGAGCCGATGCCGTTCGTCCGAGGTGACAGTCACCCGCTCACTCTCACGCCCCGCGGCCGCTCCGACACCCGGCCCTCATGACATCCTCACAGCCCCGGCGTGAACTCCAACAGCCGCCTCACGCGGTCAGTACGCGGCAGCGGATGTCCGTTTCGTTCAAGACCGAAGGCTGGTTCTGCGGGAAGGTAGAGCCATGGACACCTTCACCGCTGGTCGTGATTTCGTACGCCGGGAGGCCCGGCTGGTCGAGAATCGGCTGTTCGCCGCTGTCTTCGAGGACGCCGATCCGCAAGGGGTGGTCGAGGCACTGCGCGGCTATCAGAACGCCGACGGCGGCTTCGGCCACGGACTCGAGCCGGACAAGCTGGTCCCGGACAGCCTGTCGCTGGACGTGGAGGTGGCGTTCAACACCCTGCTCGCCTCCGGCGCCCGCGACGACGAGATGGTTCGCCGCGCGGTCGACTGGCTGGCCGCGACCGCGACCGCCGACGGCGCGGTCTCGCTCTGCTCGCCGGCCATCGAGGGGTATCCGCGCGCCGAGCACGTGTCCGAATGGACGTACCAACCCAGTGTCAACCCGACCGCGGGCCTGGTCGGGCGGTTGTACAAGCTCGACTTCGAGCACCCGTGGCGCGAACACGCAGGCGCGTGGTGCGCGGCTCAATTGGCCGAGGCTCTCCCCGAGGACGCCCACGGGCTGCACGAGGCGCTGGAGTTCCTGGAACACACCGACGACGTCGACCTCGACCGCGTCCGCGAGTGGCTGCCGAAGCTCCAGCACTTCCGCGCCGACGCGGCGGACCCGTCGTACGGCGTGACTCCGCTGCACCTGGCGCCGACGCCCGACAGCGTCTGGCGGCCGCTCTTCGACGACGCACAGATCGAGGCCCACCTCGACCGCCTGATCGCCGACCAGCAGCCGGACGGCGGATGGGCGATCACTTGGGAGCCGCCGAGCCAGGCCGCCACCCTCGCGTACCGCGGCATCCTCACCGTCGGCGCACTCAGCACACTGAAGGCCTACGGCCGGCTCTGACCGGCCCTTGAACGCACGACGGCCCTCCACGAAATTCGTGGAGGGCCGTTGACGTTTGTGTCGTTACCGCTCTTCGCGGAAGTCGACGTGCTGGCGAACCGCCGGGTCGTACTTGCGCATCACCAGGCGGTCGGGGTTGTTCCGCCGGTTCTTCCGGGTGACGTAGGTGAACCCGGTCCCCGCCGTACTGCGGAGCTTGACGATCGGGCGGAGGTCGTTGCGCTTGGCCATACTGGTTCCTTTCCTACCGGCGCAGCTCAGGATAATTTGGGCTGGTTATCGTTTTCAACAAGACGGGACGCTGAATGATTCCGGTGACGCTGCTGACGGGCATCGACGAGCCGTTCCGGGCCGCCGTGGCCGGCAATCTCCTGGCCGCCGCGGGCCAGGCCGGCGTGCTGGTCGAGTACGACGTCAGCGACCTGGCCGGTGGGTCGGTCGTCCGGATCGCGCGGACCGCGGACGGGGTGATCGACCGCGAGGTGATCCGGATGGATCACCCGTGCGTGTCCTGCGCGATGCGCGACTCGCTCGTTCCGCTGCTGGTCAGCATCGCCGCGGTCGAGCGGTACGACGTCGCGATCGTGTCCGTCCCGGGCGCCGGGGACACCAAGGCGCTGGCCGCTGAGATCGCTCGGGACGCGGCCGGGGACCTGCTCACGGTGTCGATCATCACGACGATCGACGCGGCCGGTGTGGTCGGCGACCTGACCGGGGAGCAGTTGATCCAGGAGCGCGGCATCCCGACCGCCGCCGAGGACGGCCGGGCGATCGCCGAGGTGATCGTGCGTCAGGTGGAATACGCGGACGCCGCCGTACTGAGTGGCGATGACGAGACGGCTCGAGCGCTGGTACAGGCTGTCAACCCTCGGCTACTCATCCGGACCACACCGGCCGGGCTGCTCGGCGTACGCCTGCATGATCCGGACGCGGCGACATCGACGGAGCCCGGTGCGATCAGTGCGCCGCTGGAGGGTGGGTCGGTGCAGACCTTCGTCTGGCAGTCGGCCAGGCCGTTCCACCCCGAGCGGCTGTACGACGCCCTCGAGGATCTGGTCGCCGGTACGGCGCGCGGCCGGGGGACGGTGTGGATCGCGACCCAGCACCGTCACCGGCTCAGCTGGGACAGTTTCGGCACGAACATCGCGATCGGGGTGCTGGGTCCATGGCTGGCGGATCTGCCGGCGGACCGGTGGTCCACGGTCGGGCAGCAGCACCAAGCCCGCTCGGCCCTGGAGTGGCACCCCGAGCACGGCGACCGGGCGTCGTACCTGTCCTTCACCGGCATCGGTCTGGACGTCCGGGAATTACGGGAGCGCCTGGATGGTTGTCTCTTTCGTGCGGATGAACCGGTCCACCCCTTGACCGATCCGTTCGCCCCTTATCTGGAAGGAAGTGCGGCAGCATGAAGAAAGACATCCACCCCGACTACCGCCGGGTCGTCTTCCGGGACAAGTCCGGCAACTTCAGCTTCCTCACCGGGTCGACGCGCGAGAGCAACGAGACGGTCGAGTGGCACGACGGCAACACCTACCCGGTGGTCGACGTCGAGATCTCGTCCGCGACGCACCCGTTCTACACGGGCCAGCAGCGCGTGATGGACACCCAGGGCCGGGTGGAGAAGTTCAGGCAGCGCTACGGCCAGAAGAAGTAACTCTGGTCTTTTCCAGCCCGTCGCCTCGTTGAGGCGGCGGGCTTTTGTCTCGAATATGAGACAGAAAGCGCCGTCAGTGGCAGGCTGAATCGAGCGGTCAGGTCCCAGACTGGGGCTGTGGAACCGGTGGAGCTCTCGGGTGCTGGGCTGACGCCGCTGGAGGCCGTCGCGCTCGCGCAGCGCCGGACGGCCGTGCGGTTGAGCGACGACGCCCGGAAGCGGATGAGTGAGTCCGCGGCGGCCGTTGTCGAGGTGGCCCGATGGCGGCCGGTGTACGGGCGGACCACCGGGGTCGGCGCCAACCGGGACGTGCTGACCACGGATCCCGAGCACGGCGCCCGTTTGCTCGGATCGCATTCCACCACCGGTACGACGTCGTACCCAAAGGACGTGGTGCGGCTCGGACTGCTGATCCGGATCAACCAACTGGCGGCCGGTGGGTCCGGGCTCGATCCGGACGTCGCCGACGCGATCGTTGCCCTGCTCAACGATGGTGAGCTGCCGGATCTGCATCGCGGCGGTGCGATCGGCACCGGGGATCTCGGGCCGCTGGCCGAACTCGGGCTCGCACTCGGCGAGGTCATCGACGGCACCAGCGCGCTGCCCCTGCTGTCCAGCAACGCGATCACTTTGGCCGAGTGCTGTCTCGCGTACGTCGAGGCCTCTACGCTGATCAACGTCGTACCTCTGGTCGGAGCGCTGTCGCATGTCGCGCTCCGGGGCAACGCCGAGGTGTACGACGTCCGCGTGCACGAGGCCCGCCCGCAACCCGGTCAGGTGCGCGTGGCCCGCCGGATGCGCGGGCTGCTGGACGGCCTGCCGATCCCGTCGGCCCGGATCCAGGACCCCTTCGGCCTGCGCGCCTTCGCGCAGGTGCTCGGGCCGGCCGTCGACCACGTAGATGCCCTAGGCAACAGTTTGCGGATCGACATCAACGCGTCGGCCGAGAACCCGCTGGTGGCCGAGGACACCGTGCTGCACAACGGCAACTGGCACGCGATGCCGATCGCCCTCGCCCTCGACTCGCTCCGGCTCAGCCTGCACAGCGTCGCCACCCTGTCCACGTCGCGCGTCGCGAACCTGGTCGACCCGGAGTACACCGGCCTGAGCCGGTTCCTCGCCAGCGGTGCGGAGGCGAGCTCGGGCGTGATGATGATCGAGTACGTCGCCCACGACGCGCTGGCCGGGGTCCGGTCCGCGGCGCAGCCGGCGACTCTCGGTACGGCGACCTTGTCACGCGGAGCCGAGCACCATGCCAGCTTCGCGCCACAGGCCGCCGTACTGAGTGCTCAGCTTCTCGACGCGCTCCGGGAAGTGCTGGCCTGCGAACTCGTCACCGCGGTGCGGGCGATCCGGCTGGCAGGGCTGACGCCCGAGGATCTTGCTCCAGCCGCGGTCGGGCCGTGGCTGGCGGACGCGTTCGCCGCGTTGCCGCCCGATCTGACCGACCGGTCGCTGCGGGAGGACCTGGAGATCGCCCGTGGTCTGATGACGCAGTGGGGCGATCGCCAGGTCGAGCATCCCGCCGAGTCGGGCTAGAGCTGCGTCAGGTTGAACGCGGCGGCCATTGCCTTGAAGCCGTCGGCGTTCGGGTGCAGGTGGTCGCCGACGTCGTACGCCGGCAGCATCTTCGTCGGCGCCGCGGGATCGCGCACCGCCTTGTCGAAGTCGACCACGCCGTCGTACTCACCGGACGTCCGGATCCAGGTGTTCAGCGCCTGCCGATCCGCCTCACCTTCGGGCGAGTAGTAGCCGGCCCCTTCGTACGGCGTCAGCGTCGCGCCGATCGCCTTCAAACCGGCCTGATGCGCCCGCTGGATGAACTGCCGGTGCACCGCGATCAGGTCGGCCGGGTCGGTCGCCCCGCGGCTGCCGCCGATGTCGTTGATGCCTTCCAGCAGGACAACGGTCCGTACGCCGGCCTGCGCGATCACGTCGCGGTCGAACCGCGCCAGCGTCGAGTCACCCGCCGTACCCGCGTTGCTGAGCAGGCGGTTGCCGCTGATGCCGGCGTTCAGGACGCCGAGTTCGCGGGACGCCGGCTGGGCCAGCAGCCGGTCGGCCAACTGGTCCGGGTAGCGCAGGTTCTGGTCGACCGGCGACACCACGCCGTCGGTGATCGAGTCGCCGAACAGCACCACCGAGCCCCGCACCGAGCTCTTCACGTCGACGCCCTCGATGATGTAGCGCGCCGCGCCTGGAATCGCCTGGTACTGCGATCCGTCGCCGGCGGTCTGGTCACCGGTGGCGGAGAAGCCGGTCGCGAACCCGGCCGGATGCTGCGTGAGCGGACCGGTCGGGCCTGGGAAGTAGGTGCTGATCACCAGATCGGTGTCGTCCGGTACGACGACGCTCACCGGATCGGACACCCACTCGGCGCCGACCGGGATCGTGACCGACGCGCGGCCGCCGAACAGCACCGGGACCAGCTTGCTCGGCTCGACCGTCGGCGTACCGGCGAGGTCGTCGGCCCGCGGCGTGACGGTCGCCTTGCCGACAACGAGTGGAGACGTTCCGTAGACGTTCGACAACCGCAGCCGCAGCTCCGAGCCCCCGACTGACACGTGCGCCACCTGCCGCAACGTCGTATCCGTGACCCCGGTCGCCGACATCCCCGACGTACCCGGTGGAGTCACAGCGACCGACCAACTCCCAACCCAGTCCGGGGGCGCCCCGGCCGAGGCCGTAGGACTGACCGCAACAACAACCAGAGCCACCGCAACAACCAACTGCTTGACGCGACGCATGAGACCACCTTCGTCTGGGCGGATACGTGAGGTGTTCTCTTCGATCTCACCCGCAGTCACCGTCGCGGAGCAACCGGTCATCGGCGAACGGTCGAACCGCTGCGCTGGACGGAGAAATCAGCCGTGGAGGCGGCGGGTCAGGGCTGTGGCTGCCTGGCGGACTCGGTGGGCCAGGAGGTGGCGTTCGGAGGACGGTACGACGTCGGTGCGGAAGGTGACGCTGATGGCGGCGGCTGGGTGGCCGGCGTGGTCGACGGCGGCGCTGGCGACGGAGGCGACACCGGGGGTGATGAAGGAGTCCTCGACCGCGTAGCCCTGGCGTTTCTCATCCGTGAGGAGTCGGCGCAGCTGGGTGAGGGTCTGCGGTCCGTGATCGGTCCGGCGTACGAAGCTCTCGGGGTTGGGGAAGAGTGCGCGGACCTGGGCCGGCGGGAGCTCGGCGAGCAGAGCGCGGCCGGAGGCGGTGAGGGTGGCTGGGAGGCGTACGCCGACGTCCGTGACGAGGGTGACCGGACGCGGCGGCTGTTCTTTCAGCAGGTAGACGAGCTCGCGCCCGTGCAGCACGCCGAGGTGCGCGGTCTGGCCGACCTCGGCGACGAGCTGGACCAGCAGCGGACGCGCCAGCCGCTCGAGCGGATCGTGGCGGAGGTACGCCGATCCGATCTCGAACGCCGCTACGCCGAGCCCGTACCGCTTCTCCTCCGGGAGGTGCGCCACGAAGCCTTCGTCGATCATTGCCCGCAGCAAGTGGTACGTCGACGAGCGCGGCAGGCCGACCGCGGAGGCGATGCGCTCCATCGGCACCGGACCGGGCTGGGTGGCCAGGAACGTCAGCACCCGCAGGGTGCGGGTCGAGGCGGGAACGTTGCCGCTCACAACGGCAGCGTAGCCGCCCCGGTCTCAGATTCCGGACGATTGGTGCTTCCTGGCGCGGCTCCGCTTCAGCCAGAACCGCACTGCCTCGCCGGCGACCGCGAGCGCGAACAGCCCGCCGGTGATCGTCCAGTCGATGTCCTCGTCGGCCCCGGACAGCATGATCCCGACGCCGACCGACAGTACGGCGAAGAACGACAGCGAGATGATCAGCCGGTTCACAGCGCCTTCTCCGCGGTCCAGGAGGTGCGCGTCACCCGGTAGCCGAGCCACTCGTTCACCGCCAGCATCGGCGCGTTGCCTGCGTCGTTCCCGGTGTGCGCGGTGACGAACCCCGCATGCCGGGCTCGCGCCAGCGCCGTCGACTTCACCACCTTCGCCAGCCCCCGTCCGCGCGCGGACGGGATCGTGCCGGTCAGGTTCGACCAGATCACCTGCCGCTCGGGATCCGCGGTGGTGGTCACGAAGGACAGGACGGTGTCGCCGTCCAGCACCGCGACACTCAGGTCGCGTCGCAGGTCCGGGTGATCCCATTGCGCCGCAAGCCATTCGTCGTACGCCGGTGAGTCCGACAAGCCGCTGGGGTCACCATCGGCGACGGCGGTCGAGGCGAGCCAGATCTGCCGCGGGTCCACCTGGTCGTAGTCGACGACCCGCAAACCGTCGGGCGCCGGCAACGGCTCGGGTACGGCGCTCAGTTCGGCGCTGGAACCGCTCATCCGGCGACCGATGACGAAGCCGCGCTTGGTCGCGAACTCCTTCGACGCGTCGTCGTCGCTGACCACGATCAGCAGAGACGCGGCACCGACGCGCGCCGCCTCGGCGCCGATCGCGTCGGCCATCGCGGAACCGATGCCCCGCCGGCGCTGCTCCGGCGGCACGTGCACCGTGATCCGGACCCGCGGCTTGTCCTGCTCAGGACCGGGGAGGTACACATTCCCGTAGCCGACCACGTCCGGTCCGTCGACGGCGATGAGCACGACCCTGGTCGAGGTGTTGCGTAGCCCGGCCTCGACCCCGCGGGGCGTCATCACCAATTGCGGCATCACAGCGGCCCAGACCCGGGCGATTCCTACCGCATCCTCCGGCCTCGCCGTCCGGATCTCGAACACCATTCCTTGACTCTAGTGGGACGCGGGGTCCATGGATGTCTCAGATTCGAGACAGAAAGTGTACGGCGCTGCTGTCGGTTCCGGGTGCCGCGCGGTGCAATGAGCAGGTGAACGAGGTGAAGAACACAGCCGAGGTGATCGTCGGCACCGGACCGCTGGCTCCCGCCGACGTGGTCGCGGTGGCGCGGTACGGCGCGCGGGTACGGATCGACGACCAGGCGCTGGAAGAGATCGCGAAGTCGCGTGCGGCGATCGAGGCTCTGGCCCACGCGGACACTCCGCACTACGGAGTCTCGACCGGCTTCGGCGCGCTCGCGACCCGGCACATCGCGCCCGAGTTGCGGGCCCAGTTGCAGCGCAGCCTGGTCCGGTCGCACGCGGCCGGCTCCGGACCCGAGGTCGAGACCGAGGTCGTCCGGGCGCTTGCTCTGCTGCGCCTGTCCACCCTCGCCACCGGCCGCACCGGCGTGAAGGTCGAGACCGCCCAGGCGTACGCCGGCCTTCTCAACGCGCACGTGACTCCGGTGGTCCACGAGTACGGCAGTCTGGGCTGCTCCGGTGATCTCGCGCCGCTGTCCCACGTCGCGCTCGCGGTGATGGGCGAAGGCCCGGTGCGTGATGCCGAGGGCAACCTTCTTCCGGCGGGCGAGGCCCTGGCGGCGCGCGGACTCACACCGGTTGTGCTGGCAGAGAAGGAAGGCCTCGCGCTGATCAACGGCACCGACGGCATGCTCGGCATGCTGGTGCTCGCGCTGGCCGACCTCGACCGCCTGTTCAAGACCGCGGACATCGCCGCCGCGATGAGCGTCGAGGGGCAACTCGGCACCGACCGGGTGTTCGCCGAGGACCTGCAGGCGCTGCGACCGCACCCCGGCCAGGCCTTCGCCGCCGCCAACCTGCGAGCCATCCTCGCCGGCAGCGCCATCGTGGCCAGCCATCGCGGCCCGGACTGCAACCGGGTCCAGGATGCCTACTCACTGCGGTGTTCGCCGCAGGTGCACGGCGCGGCCCGGGACACCGCCGACCACGCGGCCACGGTCGCCGGCCGCGAGCTCGCCGCCGCGATCGACAACCCGGTCGTCCTGCCCGACGGTCGGGTCGAATCGAACGGCAACTTCCACGGCGCCCCGGTGGGGTACGTGCTCGACTTCCTCGCGATCGCCGTGGCGGACGTCGCCGGCATCAGCGAACGCCGTACCGATCGCTTCCTCGATGTTGCGCGCAACCATGGGCTGAACGCCTTCCTGGCCGACGATCCCGGCGTCGACAGCGGCCACATGATCGCGCAGTACACGCAGGCCGCGATCGTGTCCGAGCTGAAGCGGCTCGCCGTACCGGCCAGCGTGGACTCGATCCCGAGCAGTGCGATGCAGGAGGACCACGTCTCGATGGGCTGGTCGGCCGCGCGCAAGCTGCGCAAGGCGATCGACGGGCTGCAGCGGGTCCTTGCGATCGAGATCCTGACCGGCGCGCGGGCGCTCGACCTGCGCGCACCACTGACCCCGGCCCCGGCCACCGCCGCCGTCCGGGCCGCCCTGCGTGAGTACGTCGACGGGCCGGGCACCGACCGGCACCTCGCTCCCGAACTCGAGCACTCCGTCCGCCTTGTTGCCGACGGCACCTACTTGTCCGCAGTCGAGACCGTCACCGGCCCCCTGTCATAGAAAGGCTGGATCACCCATGTCCGGACCCCGTCCTGTGCGCGCGCCCCGCGGCACCACCCTGACCGCCCGCGGCTGGCAGCAGGAGGCCGCGCTGCGGATGCTGCAGAACAACCTCGACCCCGAGGTCGCCGAGCACCCCGACGAGCTGGTCGTGTACGGCGGTTCCGGCAAGGCGGCGCGGGACTGGAACTCGTTCGACGCGATGGTCCGGACGCTGACCACGCTGAAGGACGACGAGACGATGCTGGTGCAGTCCGGCCGGCCGGTCGGCGTACTGCAGACGCACGAGTGGGCGCCGCGGGTACTGATCGCGAACTCGAACCTGGTCGGCGACTGGGCCACCTGGGAGGAGTTCCGCCGGCTCGAGGCGCTGGGTCTGACCATGTACGGGCAGATGACGGCCGGGTCGTGGATCTACATCGGCACCCAGGGGATCCTGCAGGGCACGTACGAGACGTTCGCCGCGGTCGCGGCGAAGAAGTTCGGCGGCACGCTGGCCGGCACCATCACGCTGACCGCCGGCCTCGGCGGCATGGGCGGCGCACAGCCGCTGGCCGTCACGATGAACGACGGCGTGGCGATCTGCATCGACGTCGACTCCTCCCGGATCGACCGGCGGATCGAGCACCGGTACCTCGACGTTCGCGCCGACTCGCTCGAGGATGCGCTGCGGCTCGCCGAGGAGGCCAAGAAGGCCCGCCGGCCGCTGTCGATCGGTGTCCTGGGCAACGCCGCGGTGATCGTGCCGGAGCTGCTCGAGCTGGGCGCGCCGATCGACATCGTCACCGACCAGACCTCGGCGCACGACCCGTTGATGTACCTGCCGGTGGGGATCGACTTCGACGACTGGTCCGCCGCCCGGGAGACGGACCCGGCCGGCTTCACCGAACGCGCGCAGGCCTCGATGGCGCGGCACGTCGCCGCGATGGTGGGCTTCCAGGACGCGGGGGCGGAGGTCTTCGACTACGGCAACTCGATCCGCGACGAGGCCCGCAAGGCCGGGTTCTCCCGGGCGTTCGAGTTCCCCGGCTTCGTGCCGGCGTACATCCGGCCGTTGTTCTGCGAGGGGAAGGGCCCGTTCCGGTGGGCGGCGCTGTCGGGCAACCCGGCCGATATCGCGAAGACCGACGCAGCGATCCTCGATCTGTTCGGAGACAACGAGCACCTGACCCGCTGGATCAAGATGGCCGGCGAGCGGGTCGCGTTCCAGGGTCTGCCGGCCCGGATCTGCTGGCTCGGCCAGGGCGAGCGGGACAAGGCCGGCGTCCGGTTCAACGACATGGTCGCCTCGGGTGAACTCGAGGCCCCGATCGTCATCGGCCGGGACCACCTGGACACCGGCAGCGTGGCCTCGCCGTACCGCGAGACCGAAGGAATGCTCGACGGCTCGGACGCGATCGCGGACTGGCCGTTGCTGAACGCAATGGTGAACGTGGCCAGCGGCGCGTCCTGGGTGTCGATCCACCACGGCGGCGGCGTCGGCATCGGCCGGTCCATCCACGCCGGCCAGGTATCGGTTGCCGACGGCACCGACCTGGCCCGGCAGAAGCTGGAACGGGTCCTCACCAACGACCCCGCGATGGGTGTCATCCGGCACGTGGACGCGGGCTACGACAACGCCGCGGAGGTCGCGGCCGAGCAAGGCGTCAGGGTTCCGATGCAGGAGTCCTGAGCCGGATCATGTGACAGCGTGCGACCATGGCATTCTCTACCGTTATGGTGCACTTTCCCGGGGAACCGGAAACCGGTCGGCCGCGTGGTTTCGGTCTCCGGTTCCGCTAGGGTCTTTCGGGCGACCGACGACGAGCGCGAAGGGGCGCCATGATCGAGTTCGAGGACGTCACCAAGCGGTATCCGGACGGCACCGTGGCCGTTGACAACCTGTCCCTGCGGATCCCGAGCGGTCAGATCACCGTGTTCGTCGGGCCTTCGGGCTGCGGCAAGACCACGTCGTTGCGGATGATCAACCGCACGATCGAGCGCACCGGTGGGCGCATCTCGATCGACGGTGAGGACATCAACAGCAAGGACGCCGTGACACTGCGGCGCGGCATCGGCTACGTGATCCAGCACGCGGGGCTGTTCCCGCACAAAACGGTCGTGGACAACGTCGCCACCGTGCCGAAGCTGCTCGGCTGGGACAAACGCAAGACCCGCGCCACCGCGATGGAGCTGCTGGAGCGCGTCGGCCTCGACCTCAAGCTGGCCGAGCGGTATCCGACCCAGCTGTCCGGTGGCCAGCAGCAACGAGTCGGTGTTGCCCGCGCGCTCGCGGCCGACCCGGCGATCATGCTGATGGACGAGCCGTTCAGCGCCGTCGACCCGATCGTGCGCAACCAGCTGCAGGAGGAACTGCTCCGGCTGCAACGCGACATCGGCAAGACCATCGTGTTCGTCACCCACGACATCGACGAGGCGATCAAGCTCGGCGACAACGTCGCGGTACTGCGCACCGGCGGCAAGCTCGCCCAGTTCTCTCCGCCGGCCGAGTTGCTGGCCAACCCGGTCGACGACTTCGTCCGGGGATTCGTCGGGCAGGACCGTGGTTACCGCGCCCTGACCTTCGTGCACCCTGACGACCTGCCGCTGAAACCGTTGCCGTCCGACCTGATCCTGGACGACGACGGCGTGCCGGTCGGCTGGCGGATCGAGACCGCGGACGAGATGCAGCCGCTCGGTGCCGTGTTCACCCGCGGTGACTCGCTGCGCGCAGCCCTCGACGCCGTCCTCACCTCGCCGTCGGGCTATGGCGTCTGCGTGGACGACGCCGGCCGCGCGATCGGTGTCGTCGACCAGGCGATCGTCGCAGAGGCCCTACGCCCATGACCTGGATCGGCGACAACCTCGGGCTGATCTGGGAACAGTTGCGCGAGCACATCTACCTGTCGATCGTCCCGGTGATCCTCGGGCTGCTGATCTCGGTGCCGCTGGGCTACATCGCGGTCCGGTTCAACTGGCTGGCGAACCCGCTGATCGCGTTCGGCGGCGTGCTGTACTCGCTGCCGTCGATCGCGCTGTTCATCGTCATCCCGGCGATCCTCGGCACCAAGGTGCTATCCACGGTCAACATCATCATCGCGCTAACCATCTACACGGTCTCGCTGCTGATCCGGAACGTGATCGACGGACTCCGCTCCGTGCCGGTCGAGGTCAGACAGTCGGCGGTCGCGGTCGGGTACAGCCCGCTGCACCGGCTGATCGCGATCGACCTGCCGATCGCCGTACCGGTGATCTTCGCCGGTCTGCGCGTCGTCACCGTCGCGAACATCTCGATGGTCAGCATCGGTGCGGTGATCGGCATCGGTGGCCTGGGTGAGCTGTTCACCCTGGGGTTCCAGAAGGACTTCCTGACCCCGGTCGTCGTCGGCGTGGTCCTCTCGCTGCTGCTGGCCCTGGTGGCCGATGTGGTTCTGGTCACCTCGCAACGGCTGCTGACGCCGTGGGCACGCATCACCGCCACTCCGGTGGAGGTGGGCTGACATGTGGGGCTACCTGACCGACGCCTACAACTGGTCCGGGAACGAAGGTATCTGGGCGCGGATTCTGGAGCACCTCTGGTACACCTTTGCTGCGCTCGGGATCTCCGCGGTGATCGCGTTGCCGATCGGGCTGCGGATCGGGCACACCCGCAGGGGCGCGTTCCTCGCGATCAACCTCGGCAACGCCGCCCGCGCGCTGCCGAGCCTCGGCCTGCTGATGCTCGCGGTCCTGATCACCGACCAGATCGGCTTCGTGCCGGTGCTGATCGCCCTGGTGGCGCTCGGCGTGCCGCCGATCCTGGCCTCGACGTACGCCGGTCTGTCCGGTGTCGATCCGGCCACGATCGACGCCGCCCGGGGGATGGGGATGACCGGTCGCGAGATCCTGACCAAGGTGGAGATCCCGATCGCGATGCCGCTGATCATCTCCGGTCTGCGCGGCGCCGCCCTGCAGATCGTGTCCACGGCCACGATCGCCGCGCTGGTGGCGCTCGGCGGGCTCGGCCGCTACGTGGTCGACGGGCTGAAGCTCCGCGACTTCCCGCAGATGTTCACCGGTGCGCTGCTGGTGGCCCTGCTCGCCATCGCCATCGACGCACTCTTCGCACTGATCGGCCGGGTCGCCGTGTCCGACGGCCTCAAGGCCGACTGACTGTCCGACGTATCTGATGAACTGGACGAATCTGATGAACCGCCCCATCGAAACATCCACCGGCACCTGCCGGTGGCTGACGAGACACTGGAGGCTCTCGTGTTGAGATCCACACTCATCCGTACTGCGATCGCCGGGGTGGCGGTGCTTGGCCTGGCCGGTTGTGGGGGTGGGGGCGACCAGCTCGGCGACAACGACGCGGGGTCCTCGCCCGCGCCGTCCAAGGTGAGCAGCATCACCGTCGGCTCCGCCGACTTCTCCGAGAGCCAGCTGCTGGCCGAGATCTACGGCCAGGCGCTGGCCGGCAAGGGTATCGAGGTCAAGAAGAAGCCGAACATCGGCAACCGCGAGACCTACATGGCCGCGATCAAGGACGGTTCCGTCGACCTGGTGCCGGAGTACACCGGCGCCGCGCTGGCGTACTTCGACAAGAACTCCACGGAGACCACCGAGGACGGGGCGTACGACGCGCTCAAGAAGGCGGTCACCCCGGGCCTGGAGGTGCTGGACAAGTCCCCGGCCACCGACGAGGACACCATCGTGGTCACCAAGGCGACCGCGGACAAGTACTCCCTGAAGTCGCTGGCCGACCTGAAGCCGGTCGGCAAGGAGATGGTCGCGGGCGGTAGCTCGGAGTTCAAGGTCCGTGACGCGGGTCTGAAGGGCCTGAAGGAGAAGTACGGCGTCGAGTTCAAGCAGTACCTGCCGCTGGACGCCGGTGGCCCGCTGAGCCAGAAGGCGCTGCTGGACAACAAGATCCAGCTGACCAATCTGTTCACCACGCAGTCGGTGATCAAGGAGAAGGGACTGGTCCAGCTCGAGGACCCGGAGAACATCCTGCCGCCGAACAACGTCGTTCCGCTGATCCGGACCGACCACAAGTCCGACGACGTCGCGGCCACGCTGAACGCGGTCTCGGCCAAGCTCACCACCGACTCCCTGACCGAACTGGTCAAGCGGATCGACGTCGGCAAGGAGAGCGCGGACGCGGTCGCGAAGGACTGGCTGGCGCAGAACCCGCTGACCTGACCTTGAGCTTCGAACAGATGTGGGCGGCGCTGGCCGCCATCGGCAAGGACCCGTCCACGGGCGGGTACCACCGAGGCGGCTGGACCCCCACCGAACGCACGGCGACGCACTGGTTCCGGGACCAGTGCGGCGCCCGCAACCTCACCCTCGAATCCGACGGCGTAGGCAACCTCATCGCCTGGTGGGGTCCTTCCGACCAGCCAGGCATCGTGACTGGGAGCCATTTGGATTCGGTGATCGATGGTGGGGCTTTTGACGGGCCGTTGGGGGTGGTTTCGGCGCTGGCCGCTGTGGATCTGTTGAGGAAGGACGGGTTCACGCCGTCGGTGCCGATCGGGGTGGGGGCGTTCGTCGAGGAGGAGGGGTCGCGGTTCGGGATGCCCTGTCTGGGGTCTCGGGTAGCGGCTGGAGTGTTGCCTGCCGAGAAGGCGCTGGGGTTGAAGGACCGCGGCGGCGTGACTCTCGCGCAGGCATTGGAGGCGGCGGGGACGGATCCGGCCGGGGTCGGACCATCGGCGTTCCTCGACCGGATGGGCACGTTCATCGAGTTGCACGTCGAGCAGGGCCGCGGACTGACGGCGCCGGTGGGGGTAGCGAGCTCGATCTGGCCGCACGGCCGCTACCGGTTCACCTTCAGCGGGGAGGCCAACCACGCCGGTACGACGCTGATGGAGGACCGGCACGACCCGATGCTCACCTACGCGATGACCGCGCTCGCCGCGAACAAGCAGGCCCGCCTTGCGGGTGCCCGCGCGACGTTCGGCCGAGTTTCCGTCGAGCCTAACGGCACGAACGCCGTACCGTCCCAGGTGACCGCCTGGCTCGACGCCCGCGCAGCAGACGATGCAACCCTGAACTCGTTGCTCGCGGCAATCACCAAACAGGCCACCGAACGTGCCGAGCGGGACGGTACGACGCTCACCGTGACACCCGAGTCCGTCTCACCCATCGTGGACTTCCCAGCCGGCCTCCGCGACCGCCTGGTCGACGTACTGAACGGAGCACCCGTGCTCCCAACCGGCGCCGGCCACGACGCCGGCGTGTTCTCGGCCGCCGGGATCCCGACCGCGATGCTGTTCGTGCGGAACCCGACCGGCATCTCGCACTCCCCGGCCGAGTACGCGGAAGAGGACGACTGTCTGGCCGGCGTCGAGGCCCTGGCCGCCGTACTGAGGGATCTCGCGAAGTGACGTCGTACTGGTGCGCTCGCGCGTTGCTCCCGGGCGGCATCGCCGACAAAGTACTGGTGACCATCGCCGACGGACGCTTCACGTCGGTCGAGGCCGGCGCGGACCCAGGCGACGCGACGAGGCTCGACGGCCTCGTCCTACCGGGCCTCGCGAACTGCCACAGCCACGCCTTCCACCGTGCGCTGCGCGGCCGGACGCAAACCGAGCGCGGGACGTTCTGGACATGGCGCGAGCAGATGTACGCCGTCGCGTCGATGCTGACCCCGGAGTCGTACTACGCCCTCGCGCGCGCCGTGTACGGCGAGATGCTGCTCGCCGGCATCACCGCCGTCGGCGAGTTCCACTACCTGCACCACGCCCCCGGCGGCCGCCGGTACGACGATCCGAACGCGATGGGTACGGCGCTGATCGCGGCGGCCCGCGACGTCGGCATGCGCATCACCCTGCTGGACACGTGCTACATCGCCGGTGGGATCGACCAGCCGCTGAACTCGGTCCAGGTGCGCTTCAGCGACGGCGACGCCGCGAGCTGGGCTGCCCGCGTTTCACTGCTCGCAGGATCCCACGACGTCGTGATCGGCGCGGCCGCCCACTCCGTCCGCGGCGTGCCGCAGGAGCAACTCGGCGCGGTCGCCTCGGCGTTCCCCGACGTACCGCTCCATATTCATCTGTCCGAGCAGGTGGGGGAGAACGCCGCCTGCCTGGACGCGTACGGCCGGACGCCGGCGCAGGTGCTCGACGAAGCCGGGTTCCTCAGCGGCCGGACGAGTGCTGTCCACGCGACGCACCTGACTGATGTCGACGTCGGCCTGCTGGGCAGCTCGGCGACGTACTCCTGCTTCTGCCCGACCACCGAGCGGGACCTGGCCGACGGCATCGGCCCGTCTGTGGCGCTGCGCGATGCCGGGTCGCCGTTGACGCTCGGGTCGGACAGCCACGCGGTGATCGATCTGTTCGAGGAGATGCGCGCGGTGGAGCTGGACGAACGGCTCGCCTCCCGGGAGCGCGGCCATTGGTCCGCGTCGGAGCTGCTGAAGGCCGCGACGACCGATGGTCACCGGTCCCTCGGGTTCGCCGACGCGGGCGTGATCGAGGTGGGTGCGCGCGCCGACCTGGTCGCCGTACGGCTGGACAGTGCCCGTACGGCGGGCACCGGAGGGACCGTGGAGACGGCGGTGTTCGCAGCCTCGGCCGCCGACGTGACGGACGTGATCACCGGCGGCCGGCTTGTCGTTGCTGGAGGCAAGCATGCCGCGATGGACGTGGCCGCTGAGCTCGAGGTCTCGATCGCGGCGGTGACGGAATGACCTCGCTGCTGCTGACCGGCATCAGTTCGCTGGTGACCAACGATCCTGCCCGGGGTGGCTTGCTCGGCGAGATGCGGGATGCCGCGCTGGTGATCGAGGGCAGCAAGATCGCGTGGGTCGGGTCGCGGCGGGAGGCGCCGGCCGCGGACGGCGCAATCGACGTCGGCGGGCGCGCGGTGATCCCGGGGTTCGTCGACTCGCATGCGCATCTGGTGTTCGCCGGTGACCGGGCCGAGGAGTTCGCGGCCCGCATGACAGGTACGCCGTACTCCGCCGGCGGGATCCGGACGACGGTCGCGGCGACCCGGCAGGCGACCGATGAGCAGTTGACGGCGAACGTTGCCCGGCTGGTCACCGAGATGCGGCGGCAGGGGACCACGACGGTCGAGATCAAGTCCGGGTACGGGCTGACCGTCGCGGACGAGGCGCGGGCGCTCGAGATCGCGGGACAGTTCACGGACGAGACGACGTACCTGGGCGCGCACGTCGTACCGGCCGAGTACGCCGACGATCCGGCGGGGTATGTGTCGCTGGTGACCGGGCCGATGCTCGACGCGGCTGCCGGGCACGCGAAGTGGGTCGATGTGTTCGTGGAGCGCGGGGCGTTCGACGAGGGCCAGGGCCGGGCGATCCTCGAGGCCGGTCTGGCTCGCGGTCTGGGGGCTCGAGTGCATGCGAATCAGCTCGGCGAGGGCCCTGGTGTCCAGCTGGCCTGCTCGGTCGGCGCTGCCGCGGCTGACCACTGCACCTACCTCACCGACGCGGACGTCGAGGCCCTCGCGTCCAGTGGTGTCGTCGCCGGGCTCCTCCCGGCGATCGAGTTCTCCACGCGGTCGCCGTATCCGAATGCCCGCTGCCTCATCGACGCCGGAGTCACCGTCGCCCTCGCGACCGACTGCAACCCAGGCTCGGGCTACTCCTCTTCGATGCCCTTCTGCATCGCCCTCGCGGTCCGCGAGATGCACATGACCCCCGAAGAAGCCCTCTGGTCCGCCACCGCCGGCGGCGCCGCGTCCCTCCGCCGCACCGACATAGGCCACCTCACCCCAGGCGCCCAAGCCGACCTCACCGTCCTCGACGCCCCCACCCACCTACACCTCTCCTACCGCCCCGCCGTCCCCCTCGTGTCCCGAACCTTCGCGGCCGGCCGGCCGGTGTGAGCTGCGTACCGCCAGGCCATCACAACTGTCACCCGGCCGCCGCATCACGGAGGAACAGGTCGCTCTGCGGCACGTTGTGATGGCCTGGCGATACGGCCATTGCCTGCCGGATCGCCTCCACGACCCAGCCGCGGTCGAACATGACGTCCTCCCATGAGAACCGGAGCAACCGCCAACCGCGGAGCGTGAGGTTGACGTGCCGGCGGCAGTCACGCGTCAGCGCGGTCCGCGTGCTGTGATACGCGAAGCCGTCCGCCTCGAGTGCGATGAGCAGACCAGGGTGGCCAAGATCGATCCGTGCGGAGAAGGTGCCGTCCCGGACGACGACCTGGGGTACGAAGCCATCGATACCCGCCTCGATCAGGATCGACCGGAGGACGGACTCCAAGGGCGACTCCGCGCGACCATCCGCGGCGGCTGCGATTCGTCGGGCCCGGCGGGAACCGGGGCCGACGAGCTCGGCGGCCGCGATCAGCAGCTGCGCCCGATCGAGCGCGCCGAGTCGCAGTGCCGAGTCCGCGACCGTGAGGGCGGCCTCGAACGGGAGCGTACGAGCGCAGTCCAGCACCGTCCGGAGCTTGCCGGTGCACCGGTCCTCGGACGGGACATCGTCTGCCCAGTGCAGTTCACACTGGATCGGGCTCAACCGGCGGTGCTGGCCACGCGGCACCGTGACCTGGGGCTTGTCCGGCAGGTCGAGCACCGAGAAGCCATGCAGAACAGCGGCGCTCAGGTGCGACACCAGCCCGCCCTGGGCCCGCGCTGCGGCGAGCGGGTCAGGGACAGGCGGTAGGGCATACACCCCCTTCGCGATCCGGCGGATCGCTCCGTCGGCCAGGCCACCGCGGATGGCGCGGGCGGGGACGAGCGCCCGAAGCTCGGCGTACGTCGCAGTGCCCGCGCGCCGGTGGAGGACGTCAACGACCTGGGACATCCGACGAGGATCGCGGAAACCGGCCCGCCCCGTCGGAGGTTGTCCACAGGCGGACCGCCAGGCCATCACAATCGGCGGCCGGCGGGCGGTCCCCGGTGGCAGAGGCGGCCAGGCCGGCCGTTGTGATGGCCTGGCGGTCCGCAAACCAGATGCGCGCCGAAGCGGCGGCCGTCACGCTGGGGGTATGGACAGGGAGCTGGGGTTGCGGTTGCGGTCGGCGTTTCGGTGGCGGACGGATCGGGGCGTGTGAAGTAGTTACGCCGACGTCACCGGGTGGTGGCGCGACGCTGAGCTGTTGCGGGAGCTTGGGCCGGCGTTGGGGAGTCTGTACGACGTGACGCCGACGGTCGTGGTGGGGCCGGTTTCGCGTGGTGCGTTGGTTGGCGCGTTGACGGCGGCGGCTCTTGGGGTCGGGTTCGTGGAGATGCGGAAGAACGCCGCGCCGGCGACCGACAGCGATCGGTGGGTGCAGCGGACGACGGGACCGGACTACCGCGACCGCCACGTCGTGTTCGGCTTCCGGCGGGACCTGGTCCGGGCTGGTGACCGAGTGCTTCTGGTCGACGACTGGGCGGATACGGGTGCGACCGCGGTCACTGCCCGCCAGTTGGTGGAGGACAGCGGCGCGCAGTGGATCGGTGCGGCCTGCATCGTCGATGGCCTCACCGATGCCAGATTGCGCCACGACCTCCCACTGCGGGCACTGCTCAACGTCCGGGCGCTGTGATCAGAGGTCTTTGGCCATCAGCGCCGTGGTGGCACCGGTGGGCAGGCGCTGCTTGCCCACCTCGATGTACCCACGGGAGGCGTGGAAGCCGAGGCCGGCCGGGTCGGGCGGGTCGGAGCGGACCCGGGCCACAACCCGGTCGAACGGCTTCGCGGCCCGCTCGATCGCGCGGTAGACCGCCGTGCCGATCCCACGGCGGCGGCGCTCCTCGGCGACCACGATCCGCTCGACCAGCAGGAACCGGTCCGCGTACGTCGCGGCGAACCACTCGAACTCGAGACCGTCGTACGCGGACCCCGGCGTGAAGGTGAGGACGAAGCCGACCGGGCGGCTGTCCTCCTCGACCACGACAGCATGAGCGGCGATCAGGCGGAGCCAGTCCAGCCGGGCAGGTCCGAGCGGCTCGACCAACCCTTCCGCGGTGGCATTCAAAGCAAGCACCGCGGCGTCGTCAGCGGTTGTCATCGGGCGGAGCTTCACGGTGAACACCCTCCCACGGAAAGCCTTGTCCACGGCAGGGGTCAGTTCGGGTCCACCCTGGCCCGTCCCTGGCCGTGACCCGGAAAATCGGGGCTCGTCTTGGGAATGACCCACGGGTTGTGCAATGTTGAGCCAGGTGTACTCAAGTTTGTTCGGTCACGGATTTGAATCCGAGGCGGTCGAACGGCAACATTGAGTCTGCATCACTCAAGTTTCCGGGGGTTGCGGGGGTCGTCCCCCGGACTCACTCAGTGTGGAGGTAAGCACATGGCCCGCGCGGTCGGTATCGATCTCGGTACGACGAACTCCGTCATCGCCGTACTGGAAGGTGGCGAGCCCACCGTCATCCCCAACGCCGAGGGAGCGCGCACGACGCCCTCGGTGGTGGCTTTCGCCAAGAACGGCGAGGTCCTGGTCGGCGAGGTGGCGAAGCGCCAGGCCACCACGAACGTCGACCGCACCATCCGCTCCGTCAAGCGCCACATGGGCGAGGACTGGAGCGTGAACATCGACGGCAAGAAGTTCACCCCGCAGCAGATCAGCGCGTTCGTGCTGCAGAAGCTGAAGCGGGACGCCGAGGCGTACCTCGGGGAGCAGGTCACGGACGCGGTCATCACCGTGCCGGCGTACTTCTCCGACGCGCAGCGCCAGGCGACCAAGGAGGCCGGCGAGATCGCCGGTCTGAAGGTGCACCGGATCGTCAACGAGCCGACCGCGGCCGCGCTGGCCTACGGCCTCGACAAGGGCACCGAGCAGACCATCCTGGTCTTCGACCTCGGTGGTGGCACGTTCGACGTGTCGCTGCTGGAGATCGGCGACGGCGTCTTCGAGGTGAAGGCGACCAGCGGTGACAACCACCTCGGTGGTGACGACTGGGACGCCCGGATCGTCCAGTGGCTGGTGACCCAGTTCAAGAACAAGAACGGCACCGACCTGTCCGGCGACAAGATGGCCATGCAGCGCCTCACCGAGGCCGCCGAGAAGGCCAAGATCGAGCTGTCCGCCGCGGCCGAGACCACCATCCACCTGCCGTACCTGAGCCTGACCGAGTCGGGCCCGCTGCACCTGGAGGAGAAGCTCTCCCGGGCCGAGTTCCAGAAGATGAGCAACGACCTGCTGGAGCGCGCCCGCGCCCCGTTCAAGGCCGTCATCAAGGACGCCGGCATCGACGTGTCGAAGATCGACCACGTCATCCTGGTCGGCGGTTCGACCCGGATGCCCGCGGTGGCCGACCTGGTCAAGGAGCTGACCGGTGGCAAGGACCCGAACAAGGGCGTGAACCCGGACGAGGTCGTGGCCGTCGGCGCCTCCCTGCAGGCCGGTGTGCTGAAGGGTGAGGTCAAGGACGTCCTGCTGCTCGACGTGACCCCGCTGAGCCTGGGGATCGAGACCAAGGGTGGCGTGTTCACCAAGATCATCGAGCGCAACACCACGATCCCGACCAAGGGCTCGGAGATCTTCACCACGGCCGAGGACAACCAGCCGTCGGTGATGATCCAGGTCTACCAGGGCGAGCGGGAGATGGCGCGCGACAACAAGTCGCTCGGCAACTTCGAGCTGACCGGCCTGCCGCCGGCGCCGCGCAACGTGCCGCAGATCGAGGTCACCTTCGACATCGACGCGAACGGCATCGTGCACGTCAACGCCAAGGACCTGGCCACCGGCAAGGAGCAGCGGATGACCGTCACCGGCGGTTCCGCGCTGCCGAAGGACGACATCGACAAGATGGTCCGCGACGCCGAGCAGTACGCCGAGGAGGACCGCCAGCGCCGCGAGGCGGTGGAGAGCCGCAACCAGGCCGAGGGGCTGGTCTACCAGACCGAGAAGTTCCTGTCCGAGAACGAGGACAAGGTCCCCGACGACGTCAAGACCGAGGTCAAGGACGGCGTCGCCGAGCTGAAGAAGGCCCTCGAGGGTGAGGACGCCGACGCGATCAAGGCCGCGTCGGAGAAGCTCGCCCAGTCCAGCCAGAAGATGGGCGCCGCGATGTACGCGAACGCCCAGGCTGCCGGCGGCGGCTCCGAGGAGAGCGCGACGGCGGACGACTCGGCGAGCAGCAGCAGCAGCAACGACGACGACGTCGTCGACGCCGAGATCGTGGACGAGGACCGGCCGCAGGACAAGACGGAGGACAAGTGACGGATCGACCGACTGGCAGCGAGTTCGGCGACGGCGAGCCCGTCGTCCGGGACAAGCGCCGGATCGACTCGGACACCGGCGCGCTGCGGGAGCCTTCCGAGGCTCCCGCACCGGGCCCCCAGCCGGGCATGCCGGGCACCCCGGGCGCGCAGCCGCCGCGGGATCCCTCGGACTTGATCGGCCCGTCTGCCCAGGAGGCTCTGTTGACCGAGGCGCTCGCCGAGCGTACGGCGGACCTGCAGCGACTGCAGGCCGAGTACGTCAACTACAAACGCCGGGTGGACCGGGACCGCGAGGCGAGCCGCGAGCTCGTCATCGGCACGGTGCTGACCGAGTTGCTCGGGATCCTGGACGACATCGGCCGGGCCCGCGAGGCCGGCGAACTCGAGGGCGCGTTCAAGGCGGTCTCGGAGTCGCTGGAGCGGGTCACCGAGAAGCTCGGCCTGGTGCGGTTCGGCGAGACGGGTGACACCTTCGACCCGCGCATCCACGAGGCCCTGCTGCACAACTACTCCGACGAGGTGGACGGCCCGACCGCGACGATGGTCATGCAGCCGGGTTACCGCCTCGGGGAGCGGGTCCTGCGGGCGGCCCGGGTGGCCGTCTCGGAACCGACCGAGCAACTACCTGGTGACGCCGCGCAGGACGGCGTACCGGTGGAGAGTGCAGATGACGACCAGGCCGCGGACAAGTCCGCGGAGTAGGCGACACGGCTGGAGGGGAGGCGTCGGATGAGCACGAAGGACTGGCTCGAGAAGGACTTCTACAAGGTTCTCGGCGTCTCCAAGACCGCCGAGGCCGATGAGATCAAGAAGGCCTACCGCAAGCTGGCGCGCAAGTACCACCCCGACTCCAACGCCGGGGACGCCAGCGCCGAGGCCAAGTTCAAGGAGGTCTCCGAGGCGTACGACGTCGTCGGCGACCCGAAGAAGCGCAAGGAGTACGACGAGGCACGCCGGCTGTTCGGCAGCGGCGGCTTCCGGATGCCTGGTGGCAGCGGACAGGGCGGCGGCGGGTTCAACTTCGACGTCGGCGACCTGTTCAACCGCGGCGGCAGCGGAGGCAGCGGTGGTGGCCTCGGCGACATCCTGGGCGGCATGTTCGGCGGTGGCGGCCGGACCACGACCACCTCGTCGACGGCGCGGCCGCGGCGCGGTGCCGACATCGAGACCGAGGCGTCGATCGAGTTCGCCGAGGCCGTGAACGGTGTCACCGTGGCGTTGCGGATGACCAGTGACGAGCCGTGCAAGACCTGCCGCGGTACCGGCGCGAAGTACGGCACCGTGCCGAAGGTCTGCCTGAAGTGCGAAGGCACGGGCATGCAGACCTCGGTCCAGGGCGGCGTGTTCGCCATGACCGAGCCGTGCACCGAGTGCAAGGGCCGCGGCCTGGTCGTCGACCAGCCGTGCGAGACGTGCCACGGTTCCGGCCGAGGCCAGTCGAGCAAGACCATGCAGGTCCGCATCCCGGCGGGCGTGCAGGACGGTCAGCGGATCCGGCTGAAGGGCAAGGGCGCGGCCGGCGAGCGAGGTGGCCCCGCGGGCGACCTCTACGTCACCGTGCACGTGCACACCCACCGGATCTTCGGCCGCCAGGGCGAGCACCTGACGCTGAACGTCCCGGTGAGCTTCACCGAGGCGGCACTGGGTGCCGAGATCAAGGTGCCGACCCTGGACGGTATGCCCGTCACGGTCCGGATCCCTGCTGGTACGGCGAACGGCAGCAAGCTGCGCGTCCGTGGCAAGGGCTCGGTCCGGCGGGACGGTACGAAGGGCGACCTGCTGCTCACCATCGAGGTGCAGGTGCCGCACGAACTGACCGAGGAGCAGCGCGCCAAGCTGCAGGAGTTCAACTCGGCCTCGGAACACCCTGACCTGCGGGCCGGGCTGTTCGGGAGTTCCTGATGGGCCTCCCGTTCAGCCAGGTGCCGACCTGGGACGACCGCACCCCGATCTATGTGATCTCGGTGGCGGCCCAGCTGGCCGGCATGCACCCGCAGACCCTGCGCCAGTACGACCGGCTCGGCTTGGTCACGCCGAGCCGGGCGTCAGGCCGGGGCCGGCGGTACTCGGCGTACGACGTGGCGAAGCTGCGCTATGTCCAGCACCTGTCCCAGGAAGAGGGCGTCAACCTGGCGGGAATTCGGCACATTCTCGCGCTACAGTCCGAAGTGGAGGACCTGCGCAAGCGGGTCAACCAGCTACTGGCAGAAGTCCAGCGGGGTGTGGGTGTGTCCCGGCAGAGCAGCAGCAGCCGGGTCTTCTCGGCCGGCCCGGCCGGCGACGTGATCGCCATGGGCCGGCAGCAGACCACGACCCGATGGATCCGGACCCAGCCGCTCGAGCTGGGACCGCGCTGACCGGCGCCGCCACCCGGCCACGGGTCAGCCGCTGACCCCCTCCGACCACCGGAGGTGTTCCGACTCCCCCCTCGGAGCCTCCGGTCCGTGGAGGCCGTCGTCCCCCCGACGCCTCCACCGCCGAAGGTGTGCTCCCCCAGCACCCTTCGGCCCCCGCAGGGTGGTCCGTTCCAGGACCGCCCTGCGGCTCGATCGCAGCAGCAGCCCCCGGCCGGTCCGGGGGCTGCTCGCGTTCATCTACCGGTCACCCGCGACCCTCGTTTCCCTTGGCCCGGCGGCATACCCTGGCGGGGTGACGCTGAGCCTGCAGACGGACCGGCTGCTGATCCGGGACTGGGAAGAAGACGACGCCGACGCCGCGCTCGAGATCTACGGCTCGCCCGACGTGGCGCCCTGGCTGTCGCCGGCCATCGACAAGGTGACCGACGTGGCCACCATGCGCATGATCCTGCAGGCCTGGATCGAGGCCCAGCCGAACTTCGTCCCACCGGCCGGCCGGTGGGCGATCACCCGCCGCGACGACGGCGAGGTCGTCGGTGGCCTGCTGATCCGGCTGCTGCCGCCGTACGAGGAGGATCTCGAGATCGGCTGGCAGTTGCGGCCGAGTGCCTGGGGCAACGGGTACGCGACCGAGGCCAGTCGCGCGTTGATGCGGTGGGCGTTCAAGGACGGCTCGACCGACGAACTGTTCGCCGTCGCCCGCCCGAACAACAGGCGTGCCATCGCGACCGCCGCCCGGCTCGGGATGGTGTGGGTCGGCGAGACCGAGAAGTACTACGACCTGACGCTCCAGGTGTATCGCATCCGCGCGGCCGAGTTCGGCAAGTGAACCAGTAGCCGGGCAGCGATGAATGGGGGTGGCCGCGAGCCACCCCCATTCGCACTACTTCAGGCCGTAGGCCTTGGTGATCTCCTGGACCAGCTTGTTGCCCTTGGCATCAACAGCCGTGATGCGGAACGACGGTGACTGCGTGCCCGTGACAGTCGTCGTGTACTGCGCCGAACCGGTCTGCTTCAACGGCAGACGGGTCCACTGCTGACCGTCGTACGACAGCTCCAGCTGGACGGTCTTGAACTTCGCCGTCTGGGAGCCGGCCTGGTGTCTCAGACCGAGTCGGATCTCAGTGGGCTTGCCGGACGGCACCCTGCTGAGCGGATCCGCGGCCGGCGCATCCAGGTCGGCCAGGACGAGCGGCATGACCTCGTCCTCACCGCCCTGCGAGCGGAATGTCCACTCGGACTGCACCCGGGTCGAGTACTTCCAGAACTCGTGCTCCCGTGCGGTATCCATCGTGATCTTGTAGTCGGCGCTGTCAGCCGGCACGTCGGCCCACAGTGCGGAGGCCGGCTCCGACGCGACCACGAGACCATCGCGCTCCACCGTCAGCACCGTGCCACCGAAGTCGATGTCACCCATCTCGTCCGATCCGTGCCGATACGGGTTGATCACGACGGACAGTCCACCGTCCATACGTTGTACTCCGGCAAGTGGCGTCGCGGCCACCGGGAGACCGGAGTTCTGCACCGGTGCGACCCAGCGCGCCGATGTGTGCTGACCCGCGCGGTAGACGCGCTCGGTGCTGGACGCGCCCATCAGCTGGTCTCCGCCGTTGTTGAGCGCCAGTGTGCTCGACCAGCGGATCTGGTCGTTGCCGAGGATGTACGACGTACGCCGGGCCGGAGTACTGAACGTCGGTGCGAGCCACCCACCGAAGATGAAGCCCGCAGGCGTGGTCGCGTACCGGGTCTCCGAGGTGGGCATGCCGTCCGTGTGCGACCCGAACACCTCGTCGACCCGGGCGAACTGGTCGGGCTGTGCCGTGACCGTCGGGTTGGCGGGCACCTGGTTCCGCCAGGGGATCGCCAGGTCGTAGACGTACGGCGTCGCAGCCTGTCCGGCGATCCGGACCGTGCCCTGGTGCTCGAGCAGGCGACGGACCGTCTCCCGAGAGGTGCGCATCGCAGGGATGGTGGCCGCCTCACCTTCGCCGGTCGCCCAGAAGCCGTTGACCCCGTTGTCGCCTGGCACATCGGGGTTGTAGAGCAGTGCAGCCGCTGCGCCCGCGTCCTGGGCGGCCTTGACCAGCTTCCCGTTCCAGTCCTCGTCCTTGAACTTGATCACCGCAAGCTTCCCGCGCACGTCCTGCGGGTCTTGGCTGACCTGGAGGTCCTTCACCCCGGTGAACCGCGGACCGAAGTAGTAGTCGAGTACGGCGTACTGGTCCTTGCCGGCAGTGATCCGGTACGGCGGAACCTCCAGTCGCGACGCGGTGGCGAACTCACTGGTCCCCGTAGCCGGCTTGCCGACCGGAGTGGCGGTGAAGACCCGCGGTGCGCCGGTGGTGCTGATGGAGTTGCCGCCGGTGGGAATCCCGGCGGTGTTGAACCGGGTGTAGACCGCACCGCGCTCGCGGGCCGTCAGACCCGACTGGCCCTTGACCTTCAGGTCCACTGGCTTGCCGCGCCGCGCATCGAGGGTGACCGTAGCGTCCTTGGTGAGGTTCGCCTCTGGCCCGACAGCCAGGTCGAAGTGCTCCAGCTCTGTGTCGGTCGCTTCGCTGAAGAACATCACACTTGCCTCGTACTTGCCCGGTGCGAGCCGGGCGGTAGCAGTGCCGTTCTGCATGATCACGCCGCCGGGGATGTTGACCGGATCGCCGTCGAGTCTGCTGATCGCGACCTGACCGGCGCCGGGTCCGCCGGTGCGGGTGATGCCCTTGACGGTCAGGTTGTAGAGCTCGGGCTCCGTGTACCAGCCGTACGTCGTGACGATGGGGTCCGTACCTTCGGCGGTGGCGCTGATCCGGCCGGAGAAGGTGCCCGGTCCAGCGGCAGCGCGGTTGGCGGTGACTGTCACTGTGGCTTCGCCGTTGGCCGGGACGGTGAGGTGGTCGGCGCTGAGCTTGATGGTGGCCGGACCGGCAGTCAGCTGCAGGGAGACCGCCGTACTCGTGGGGTTGCGGTAGGTCAGGACGCGGCTGACCTCGTCGTCAGCCGGGTAGGGCCAGCTGAGGCGGCCGAGCTCCAGCTCACCGGAGTCCACCGTCAGGCCGGTGTCGGTGGCCTGGTCCGCGTCTACTCGGCCGGCGCCCTGCTCGGCGACGGTGTTGTTCGGCTGCGGATCCGCAGTGGAGATCAGGCGTTCGCGGAGCTGGCTGAACGACCAATCCGGATGTGCTTGCGCGAGCAGAGCCGCCGTACCGGCCACATGTGGCGTGGCCATCGAGGTGCCGCTCAGCTTGGTGTAGTGGTCGTCGACTGGCTCACCGAGGCTGGTCCCGGCAGCGCGGGCTGCGACGATGTCGGTGCCCGGTGCCGAGATCTCCGGCTTCAGTGCGCCGTCGCCGTACCTCGGGCCGCGGCAGGACCTGTCGCTGACCGAACCGTCGCGCAGCAGGTTGCCGACGGCCAGCGCGTCGTCGGCCGCCGCGGGGGAGGTGACGGTGGCGGGCTCAGCTGCGAAGCAGTTGCCTGCAGCAACGACGAAGAGGGTCCCGGTGTCGCGGCTGAGCCGGTTCACCGCCTGGGACAGATCGTCCGTGCCGTCACTCGGCTCCTGGCCGCCCAGGCTGAGGTTGACCACATCCGCGCCCTGCGCGGTGGCCCATTCCATCCCGGCGATGATCCCGGAGAACTCACCGCTGCCGTAGTCGTCGAGGACCTTGCCGTTCAGCAGTGTGGCTTCGGGGGCGACGCCCTTGTACTTGCCACCCGACGCCGCGCCGTTTCCGGCCGCGATGCTGGCGACGTGCGTGCCGTGGCCGTAGTGGTCGCCGGCGTCCTCGGTGGGAGTGAAGTTCTGCGCTGCCGCGATGCGGCCGGCGACATCCGGGTGCCCGGCGTCGATGCCGGTGTCCAGGATGGCGATCTTCGAGCCCTTGCCGGTCAGGCCACGCTCCCAGGCCGCCGGCGCGCCGATCTGCGGCACGCTCTGGTCCAGGCTGACCTTGACCTTGCGGTCCAGCGTGACGCGCTCGACCTGCGGGTTCTTCCAGAAGGTGGTGGCCTCGGTCTTGGTGATCGCCGCAGCACGTGCGCCGATGCTGTCGAGCGTCCTGGTCCTGGCCGCTCCCGGGATCGTTGCCTTCTTGGCGCGCGCCGTCGCGGTGGCCTCGGAGCCCGCGTAGTGGACGATCACCGGCATCGTGGACGAGTGGGCGTCGTCACGCTGCTCCGCGATCAAGGTGGTGACGTCGAACAGGGTCCGGTCGAGCTTGCCGCTGATCACATCCGCAGCGGCTGCCGTCGGTACGACGTACGTGTGGCCGCCGGACAGCGTGGTGATGGCGGAGTCGGAGCTGCTGTGGCGGTCCGGCTCGAACACGATCGCCGGAGGGCGTCCGGCGTACTGGGTGACCTGGATGCGATCGCCCGTGATCAGCGTGATGCGGGTGGTGGTCGCTGCGGTCCCAGGGACCGGCCCGGCGCTCGCGGGCAAGGCGACGGTGCCGCCGAGGGCGACGGCTACGCAGAGGAGTGGAATGGTCCAGCGATGTCTTCGCAAGGGAGGGCCTCCGAGGCGGGACGGGCAAAGGGTTTCCACGACGGAGGACGCCGTGCCGAGGCCGAAGGTTCTGCCCCGACCCTGAGATTTCCCCGGGATTTCCCAGAGTTGAGTGGAATGGACTCAAGTTTGGATAGGTTGTACCCAGTGTTTGCTGTTGCTTGAGCTTGAAAGGCTGGAACCCATATGGACGTTCAGCGGTTGACGACGCTGGCCCGGGAAACCCTGTCGGTCGCGATCCGCCAGACCTCCTCGGCGGGCAATCCGACCGTCGAACCGATTCATCTGCTGTCCGCGCTGCTGGCGCAGCCCGAGGGGACGACCGTCGGCCTGCTCGAGGCCGCCGGCGGTGACCTCGACGCGGTACGCCGCCGGACCGCCGAGCAGCTGAGCCGCCTGCCGAAGGCGAGCGGTGGCAGCGTGCAGGCGCCGAGCCTGTCGCCGAAGACCAGCGACGTGTTGAGCCAGGCGGAGCAGCGGGCTCTCGGGCTCGGGGACGAGTACGTCTCCACCGAGCACCTGCTGATCGCGCTGGCCACCGTCGAGGGCAACGCCAAGACCGCGCTCGGGGTCACCGCGGACGCGCTGCTGCAGGCGTTCGACCAGATGCGTGGCAACCGCCGGATCACCTCCCCGGAGGCCGAGGGCACCACCAAGACGCTGGAGAAGTACGGCGTCGACCTGACCGAGCGGGCCAAGGAGGGCAAGCTCGACCCGGTGATCGGACGTGACTCCGAGATCCGCCGGGTCGTCCAGGTGCTGTCCCGGCGTACCAAGAACAACCCGGTCCTGATCGGTGAGCCCGGCGTCGGCAAGACCGCCGTCGTCGAGGGCCTGGCCCAGCGGATCGTGGCCGGTGACGTGCCCGAGTCGCTGCGCGGCCGGCGCCTGATCAGCCTCGACCTGGGCGCGATGGTCGCCGGCGCGAAGTACCGCGGTGAGTTCGAGGAGCGACTGAAGGCCGTACTGACCGAGATCAAGGACTCCGACGGCCAGATCATCACCTTCATCGACGAGTTGCACACCGTCGTCGGCGCCGGTGCGACCGGCGACAGCTCGATGGATGCCGGCAACATGCTGAAGCCGATGCTGGCTCGTGGCGAGCTCCGGATGATCGGCGCCACCACCCTGGACGAGTACCGGACCCGGATCGAGAAGGACCCGGCGCTGGAGCGACGCTTCCAGCAGGTGTTCGTCGGTGAGCCGTCGGTCGAGGACTCGATCGCGATCCTGCGCGGTCTGAAGGAGCGCTACGAGGCGCACCACAAGGTCGCCATCTCCGACTCCGCCCTGGTGGCCGCGGCCACCCTGTCGCACCGCTACATCAGCGGCCGCCAGCTGCCGGACAAGGCCATCGACCTGGTCGACGAGGCCGCGTCCCGGCTGCGGATGGAGATCGACTCGTCCCCGGTCGAGATCGACTCGCTCCGGCGTACTGTCGACCGGCTGAAGATGGAGGAGCTCGCGCTGTCGCGCGAGGAGGACCCGTCCAGCCAGGAGCGACTCGGGCGGCTGCGCGCCGACCTCGCCGACCGCGAGGAGGAACTGCGTGCACTCGAGGCCCGCTGGGAGAAGGAGAAGTCCGGCCTGAACCGCATCGGTGAGGTCAAGGAGCGCATCGACGAGCTCCGCGGCCAGGCCGAGCGGGCGCAACGCGACGGCGACTTCGAGACTGCCTCCCGGATCCTGTACGGCGAGATCCCCGAGCTGACCAAGGAGCTGGAGAGCGCGTCGGAGGAGCCCGAGGTCGCCGAGGGACCGGACGCGATGGTCAACGAGGAGGTCGGCCCGACCGAGATCGCCGAGGTGATCGCGATGTGGACCGGCATCCCGACCGGCCGGCTGCTCGAGGGCGAGACCGGCAAGCTGCTCCGGATGGAGGACGAGCTGGGGCGCCGGCTGATCGGCCAGCGCGAGGCGGTCAAGGCCGTGAGTGACGCCGTACGGCGTGCTCGCGCGGGCATCTCCGACCCGGACCGGCCGACCGGTTCGTTCCTGTTCCTGGGTCCGACCGGTGTGGGTAAGACCGAGCTGGCCAAGGCGCTCGCGGACTTCCTGTTCGACGACGAGCGCGCGATGGTCCGGATCGACATGTCGGAGTACGGCGAGAAGCACAGCGTCGCGCGGCTGGTCGGTGCCCCGCCCGGCTACGTCGGGTACGAGGAGGGTGGCCAGCTCACCGAGGCTGTCCGCCGCCGTCCGTACTCGGTGATCCTGCTCGACGAGGTGGAGAAGGCGCATCCCGAGGTCTTCGACATCCTGCTGCAGGTGCTGGACGACGGTCGGCTGACCGACGGCCAGGGTCGCACGGTCGACTTCCGCAACGTGATCCTGATCCTGACCAGCAACCTGGGGTCGGCGTACCTGGCGGACCTGGGGCTGGACGACAAGGCCAAGCGCGACCAGGTGATGGCGGTCGTGCGGCAGTCGTTCAAGCCGGAGTTCATCAACCGGCTGGACGAGATCGTGCTGTTCGATGCGCTCGGCAGCGAGGAGCTGACCCAGATCGTCGCCCTGCAGATCAAGGCGTTGCAGCGCCGTCTGGCCGATCGCCGGATCACCCTGGAGGTCGACGAGGGCGCGATGGAGTGGCTGGCGATGACCGGCTACGACCCGGTGTACGGCGCTCGTCCGCTCCGCCGGTTGGTGCAGTCCGCCATCGGTGACGAGCTGGCCCGGAGTCTGCTCAACGGCACTGTCCGCGATGGTGACACCGTCAACGTCACCCTGAACGAGGCGAAGGACGCCCTGGACGTCAGTCCTGCGTGATCCCGCCCGAAGCTGGGCCGGCCGTGTGCCGGCCCAGCTTTTGTTTGCTCAGGCGGGCTTGTAGGTCACAGCGATGACGCCGCTCGACAGCGTGGTCTGACTGACGAACTCGAGCTCGGTGCGGGGTGCGCCGTCCGGGAACAGGCGAGCGCCGGTGCCGAGGATGAGCGGATGCACCATGATGTCCAACTGGTCGACGAGTCCGTTGCGGAGCAGGCTCTGCAGGAGCGTCGGGTTGCCGTACATGATGATGTCCTTGCCGGGCTCCGCCTTGATCCGCTTCAGTGCGTCGATCGCGTCTCCTTCCAGCAGCGACGCGTTCCAGGTGAGTTCGCCGGTGAGCGTTGTGGAGGCCACCAGTTTCGGGATGCGGTTCAGCGCCTCGGCGTACGGGCCTTCGGCGTTCCCCCACGCGGCGGAGAACATCTGATAGGTACGTCGGCCGCAGAGGAAGTAGTCACAGCTCGACAGCTTCTCCGTCGACCGCCGTACAGCCTCGTCACCGAAGTACGGCCCGGCCCACCCCCCGAACGGTGCCCCGCCGAAACCTCCGGGGTCCTCGGCCACACCGTCGAACGTCATCAAGGCCGACGCGATGATCCTGCGCATGATTCTCCTTCCAGGAGTTTCGTCTCACCCGTGTAGACCATGGGACGGCGGCAAAGGAATCGGAGAGAATGGTGCGGTGACACGGGCTGACTGGGTGAACACCACACACGACTGGGCCGAATCGGTGGATCGGGACCACCTGACCCAGATCCGCGGCGACATCGAGCGGTACGCGCCCGGCGGTCTGCTCCACCTCGTGCTGGAGGTCGTTGCCTACCCTGACGACGAGGCCGAATCCGCCGGCCGGCGAGGTGTCTGCACAGTCACGCTCCACGCCGACGGCTCGATCACCATCACGGACGACGGGCGCGGGACGGACACCCGGGTCGACGAGCACGGCCGACCGATCAAGAAGCCGGTCATGGCCACGCAGGACCTTCGCTTCTTCGAGGACCCGGCCGCGCCGCTCCTCCCCGACGGCCACCCGCGCCGCGGCATGTCAGTGGTCGCCGCCTTGAGCGATCGCCTCACCCACACCAACCGCCGCCTCAACGGCTCGTGGACCCAGCGCTACGATTACGGCGTACCGGTGACTGACCTGGACCCCGTCGACTCCGACGGCACCACGGGAACCTCAGTCCACTTCCACGCCCCAGCCTTCGCCTCACTCACGCCAGCCGATCTACGCAACCACCTGACCTTCCCCCACCTCGACATCACACTCAGCGAGTCCTAGAGGTTCTTGCGGAGGAAGTGGTTTGTGTGTCCGGGTGGGTAGTCGCGTTTGACGCCGTACTGCTCGTACCCGGCCTTGCGGTAGAAGTCCGGCGCCTGGAAATCGAAGGTGGTGACGTCGGCCCACCGGCAACCGCGCGCTCGGCCTTGCGCCTCGATCGCCTCCAGCAGGGCGGTCCCGATGCCTTGGCCTCTGGCGTTCGCGTCGACCCACATCGTGTCGATCGTGAGCCAGTGCCAGCTCCGCTCCACCCGGCCCGCACAGCCGCCGAGGAGTGATCCGTCAGGTGCGAGGGCGAACACGTGCACCGGTTCGGACTTGAGGTTCGCCGGCTCGAACCGCTCCCGGACCACCGCGGACCGTTCCTTGTTGTACTCGACCAGTCGGTCGACCAGGTCCTCCTCGAGTCCCGGATCGACACCACTCCGCAGCTCGAATTCGGCAGCATCCACACGGCCACCATCACCTTCGGCTCCGTTGATGGGCAACAGGTTTTGGGCGATCTGCGAGGATCAGGGTGGGGGATGGTGGAAGGAAGTCTTCAGCGCATGACCGAGCAGCAGGGCGACGAGCCGGGACGGGCCGAGCACGGGCCCGGTCCGTATCGCGGTGTCTTCGGCTCACCCGGAGATGTAGCGGGTCCGCCATCGCCTGGCGGGACGCCGTACGGTGACCAACCTGGTGCGTACGGCGATCGGCCGGGAGCGTACGGCGGTGTGTACGGCGCGGGCCCGACGGCGTACGCGCCGGTGGCTCCGCCCAAGCAGGTCACGATCGCCGCGGTCATCTCGCTCGGCCTGGGCGTGATGAGCATCCTGCTCGCCGGTCTGGCGCTGACCTCCGCAGGTGAGCAGATCTCCGAGGTCCTCACCGGCACGAAGGATGCGCAGGGCGTCGCCGTGGCGGCGGCGGTGATCTGCGCCTTCGTCTACATCCTGCCGGCGATCTTCGTCCGGAAGCGCCGAGCGTGGGCCCGAGTCATGCTGATCGTGGTCGCTGCGATCGGCATCGTGGGTGGAGTGGTTGCGCTGCCCAGCGGCATCCTCGGGCTGGCGATTCACGGCACACTGCTGTTCCTGATGCTCCAGCAGCCGACCAAGCTCTGGTTCCACCACCGCTGACGCGTCCACGCCCCACCCCCGAAGGAATTCATCCGTGGAGATCTGGATCAACCCGGCCTGTTCCAAGTGCCGCACCGCCACCAAGGCCCTCGACGAGGCCGGCGTCACCTACACGGTCCGCCGCTACCTCGACGACCCGCCCACCGCGGCCGAACTGACTGAGGTCCTGGCCCGCCTCAACCTCGAGCCCTGGGACCTGGTCCGCCACAACGAACCCGACGCCAAACCGCTCCGCGACCTCCCCCGAGACGCCGCCAACCGCCCCGCCTGGATCGAAGCGATGGTCACCCACCCAATCCTCATCCAACGCCCCATCCTCACCGCCGACGACACCACCACCGCCGTCGCCCGAGACCCAGAAACCCTCTCCCGCTTCCTCCCCTGACGATCTGCCCCGACCTGCCCCAAAACACCTGTGGACAGAGCCCGCGATCAGACGTCCATTTCCTGCACAATCCGTGGGTGCACACCGCTCTCCCGCCGGACTTCGCCCTGACCGCCTGGGTCGACGAATCGGTCATTGTCGGTCGAACCGGTTCGGACGGGGCCTACACGATGGCCGCGGCGGTCGCCGATCTCGCCGCCTGCCCTGAGGTCAGAGACCGATTGCGGGCGCTTACGCTCGGACGTACCGGGCGACTTCATTGGGCCAACGAGTCGCCCAAACGCCGGGACGCGGTCACTACATTCATCGCGAGCTTGGACCTGGCCGCCGTCGTGGTCGTCGGGTCGCCGATGCTGGGCCCGAAGCAGGAACGCGCACGACGCTGCTGCCTCGAGAGGTTGCTTCACGAGCTTGCGGTCTTCGGAGTCGGTGACGTGTGGATGGAATCGCGATCCGCGGTACCCGACCGCCGGGACATCAGACTGATCGACAGCGCCCGCCGGAAGGGGCTGGTGCCGGACAGCCTCGTGGTCAGGTTCGCGCGGCCGAAGGACGACCCGGTGCTCTGGATTCCGGACGCGATCGCGGGCGCGGTGACTGCTGCCAGCTTGGGGGAACCGCGCTGGGTGCTGCCGTTGGAGGAGATCCTCACTCGGCACGACGTTGTGGTGCGCTAGAAAACGCGAAGGCTGGGTCCCACCATCCGGAGGGGTTCCCAGCCTCACTTCTCGATCGAGCAGCGCTCGTGAGCTGATGACAGTGTGTCACACCGCAACACCAGATGTCATGCGGGATCCGGTTCAGAGGTTTTGGAGGCGGGTTAGGGCTTCTTTGAGGACTTCGGGTTGTTTGCAGAAGGCCCAGCGGACGAGGGGGCGGCCGGGGGCCGGGTTGTCGTAGAAGACCTGGTGGGGGATGGCGACGACGCCGACGCGTTCGGGGAGCATGCGGCAGAAGGCGATGCCGTCGGTGTGGCCCAGTGGGCGGATGTCGGTGGTGACGAAGTAGGTGCCGGCCGGGCGGTGGACCTCGAAGCCGAGGGCGGCGAGGCCGTCGCAGAGCAGGTCGCGGCGCGACTGCAGGTCGGCGCGCAGGGCGTCGAAGTACTCGTTGCCCAGGGCAAGCGCGTTGGCGACGGCCGGCTGGAACGGCGCGCCGGAGGTGAAGGTGAGGAACTGCTTCGCGGTCGTCACCGCGGTCACGACCGAAGGCGCACCGGTGACCCAGCCGATCTTCCATCCGGTCACCGAGAACGTCTTGCCGGCGCTGCTGATCGACACGGTCCGCTCGGCCATTCCGTCGTACGACGCCAGTGGTGTGTGCCGTAGGCCGTCGTACACGAGGTGTTCGTAGACCTCGTCGGTGATGACGACCAGGTCGTGTTCGATCGCGACCGCGCAGATGCCGCGGAGTTCGTCGTCGGTGAGAACGGTGCCGGTCGGGTTGTGCGGCGAGTTGATCAGCAGCACCTTCGTGCGCGGCGTGACGGCAGCGCGGAGTTCGTCCAGGTCGAGGCGGTAGTCGGGGGCGCGCAGCGTGACCGGCACGCGGCGGCCGCCGGCGAACGCGATCCCTGCGGCGTACGAGTCGTAGTACGGCTCGAGCGCGATCACCTCGTCGCCCGGTTCGACGAACGCGAGCAGCGCGGCCGCGACCGCCTCGGTGGCGCCGGTGGTGACGAGGACCTGGGTGTCCGGGTCGTACGACAAGTCGTAGAACCGCTTCTGGTGGTCGACGATCGCCTGCCGCAACGCGGGGACGCCGCGCGCCGGCGGGTACTGGTTCGCGCCGGCCCGGATCGCCGCGATCGCATCCTCCAGCAGCGAGTCGGGCCCGTCGGCGTCGGGGAATCCCTGCCCGAGGTTCACCGATCCGGTCGCCACCGCGAGCGCCGACATCTCGGCGAAGATCGTCGTCCCGAGCCCGTCCAACCGCACAGCGTGTTCGCGCATGCCCCGACCCTAACCCCCTCCACGCGGCAAGATCGTGCTGTGCGGAACGACGAGCGGCTGACCCTCCTGGCGAACGCCGTACACATCACGCAGGAACTGCTCGACCGCCTCAGCCCCTCGGACCTGACGCGGCCCACGCCGTGCGGCGAGTACGACGTACGCCGCCTCCTGGAGCACGTCATCGGTTGGCAACAGGTCTTCGCGGCCTGCGCGATCGGGCACGAGCCGCCCCTCGCCGACGGATCGCCCACCTACACCCTCACGGACGACCCGGCCCGCGACCTCCGAGAAGCCGACCTGGTCACCCGCCTCAGCCAAGCCCCGGCCACGATCGAGATGCCGTACCGCGGCGAAACCCCGGTCGAGCACCTCGTCGAGGAACTCGTCGCCGAGACCGTCATCCACAGCTGGGATCTCGCCACCGGCCTCGGCCGATCGATCAGGTACGACGACGCGACCGTCGCGCTGGCGCACTCCGGGCTGACCAGGATGCTCGGTGAGTCCTTCGCGGAGGAGGGCTTCCGGCCGCCGACCGATCTGACGGCGTCGACCGAGTTCGAACGGCTCCTGGTCCGCAGCGGCCGCTAGCCCGCGTTCTCGACCATGTGGTGCAGCCAGGCGCGCGCGGCCGCGCGGTCGGCATCACTGAACGACGCCTCCAGGTCCTCCTCGACCTTACGGACGGCCGGACCCACGTCGATCAGGCGTTGCTCGCCGCCCGGGGTGAGGTGGACCTGCTGGGTCCGCCGGTCCTTCGGGTTCGGCCGCCGTTCGAGCAGCCCGGCGCGCTCCATTCCGCTGATCAGTTCGTTCGCGGACTGACGCGCCGTACCCACCTCGCGGCCGACCTCGGCGACGGTCCGTCCCGGCACCTTCGAGACCAGCACGAGTACGCCGTACTGCTGCACGGACAGCCCGTGCTCGTCGAGGGCGTCGGCGAGCGCGGAGCGCATGCTCAGCCAGGCGTGCCGGACGAGGAAGGTCACGCAGCCGGTCGGGTCGTCGAGGTCCATGAACCCAATTCTGCCGATAAATATGATTGACAGGTTCCTGACAATCGGGAGAAACTCGAAATCCTCGTCAGGGTCCTGTCAATCATAGGAGACTTCGTGTCCTCGATCGAGCCCGCGCGGCAACGCCGCATCCTCACGATCCTTGTCGTCTCGTCCCTTCTCATCTGGATCGACTCCACCGTTCTGGGCATCGCCCTCGAACGGCTCGCCGACCCCGTCGAAGGTCTCGGTGCCACGCCGGGCCAACTGCAATGGGCGATCGGCATCTACTCACTGCTCTTCGCCACCGCACTCTTCGCGGCCGGCGCCCTCGGCGACCGCTACGGCCACCGGACTGTCCTGATGCTCGGTCTGGTCGTGTTCGGCGCCTCATCAGCGTGGGCGGCCTGGGCGGACAGTCCGACCTCGCTGATCATCGCCCGCGCCACCATGGGCCTCGGCGGCGCGCTCCTCGGGCCGACGTCGATGGCCATCATCGGTTGGACCTTCCCGCCCGAGCGGCGTGCTGGTGCGATCGCCGTCTGGTCGTCGGCAGCCGGTCTGGGTGTGGCCGTCGGTCCTGTGCTCGGTGGCCTGCTGATCGACCACTTCTGGTGGGGATCGGTGTTCCTGATCAACCTGCCGATCGTCGCGGCCGGTCTGCTCGGCGCCCGTCTCGTCCTCCCGAACCCCAGAAGCCCGCAGCGACGCCGGCTCGACCCGCTCGGTCTCGGCCTGTCGACTCTCGGCCTGCTCGGCTTGTCCTACGGTCTGATCGAGGGCGGCCACCAAGGCGGCTGGAGTCGCTGGCAGGTGTGGGCGAGCATCGCCGCCGGTATGGTCCTGCTGGCCGGATTCCTCTACTCGGAGTGGCGTGAGCACGAGCCGAGCTTCGATCCGCGGCTGTTCCGCAACCGCCGCTTCGCGGCCGGCAACCTCGTGCTCGCCGGAGTGTTCCTGACGCTGACTGGTCAGAGCTTCTATCTCGCCTTCTATCTGCAGGGTGCGCGTGGCATGAGTGCGCTGTCCGCCGGTCTGATGTCGTTGCCCAGCGCAGCAGGCGTCGTACTGGGCTCACCCCTCGGGGCCCGGCTGGCCGGCCGCTTCGGTGTCGCGAAGGTCTGCGGTACGGCGTTGGCCGCGTTCGCGCTGTGTCACGCGCTCAACCTCACCTATCTGGTCGACACCTCCCTGGTGTGGATCGGTGTGGTCGGCGCTCTGGCCGGGCTGGCGATCGGTGCGACCGTGGCGCCCACGACGGCGGCCGTGATCGCGACTCTGCCGATGGATCGCATCGGTGCGGGGTCGGCGGTCAACAATGCGATCCGCCAGGTCGGCAGTGTTCTCGGTGTCGCCGTACTCGGCACGATCGTGTCGTCGACGTACCAGCACGCGATCGCCCCGTCGCTGACCGATCTGCCGGCCGACGCGCGGGACGCGGCCTCGGTGTCCGCCGAGGCCACGCGACACGCGGCCGGAGTCATCCATCGCCCGGATCTGGTCGGCGCCGCGAACGACGCCTTCCTGCACGCGATGCACACCGCCGCCGTGGTAGCCGCCTGCTTCACTCTCGCCGGGGCGATCGTGCTGACGCTGGCCTTCCGGCAGCGGGTCAGTTCCACGCCGAGGGTGGCGGAGGCGGTACGACGGTAGGCCGGTCCTCGCACCAGGTCGCGCCGGACCACCCGCCGTCGTTCCCGGCCAGCAGACGTACGTCGAACTCCGGCGGACCGTCGAAGTGGAACGTGCCGCAGTTGTTGACGAACGGAGCGCCGACATTCCGCGCGTCGACATTCTCGAACGTCGCCCAGCCGCCGACCCTGGCGTTCACCACGTTCGTCCCGGTGCCGTCGACCTTGATGTTGCGCACGGCAACGTTTGTGATCGCGTAGTCGTCCTTCACCGGCCAGTCGACGACGAACATCATCGCGTTGTAGGTCGAGTCGAGGAACGAGCTGTCGGTGATCTCGATCGTGCCGGACATGGTCGATTGCAAGGCGTACAGCCAGATCGCGCCGAGGCCGAGATCCCAGTTGAGGTCGCGCGGACCACCCCGAACCGTGGTGTTCCGTGCGAACCGCAGCGTCCCCTCGAAGGGCGTCGCGTTGAATCGCGAGCCGGCGTGCAAGGTGCTGCCCTCGCGGATCGGGTCGGCGACCAGGTTGTCGGTGACCGTGTTGTCGCGCCCGCCGTAGATGGCGATGTTGTTGGCGAGCACCGGCGTCTGGACGGTGTTGTGGTCGTACACGTTGTCGTGGTTGACCAGGCCGTCAGGGTTCGACTCGGACCACATCGCCAGGCCGTCGTCGCCGCTGTTGCGGACGAAGTTGTTGGTCGCCCGGACGTTCGATACGCCGAGGTGCAGGTTCATCCCGTCGGCGATGGCGTCGGTGATGATGTTGTTCCGGATCAGGAGGCCGTCCATCGGTCCGTCCAGCCAGATGCCGACCTTGGTGTGGTGCAGGTACAGGTTCTCGATCGTCGAGCCGCCGCCGATCGCGCCGCCGATCCCGTTCACCTGGTCGGTGTCGATGCGTTCCCGTACGTCGCTCTCGATCGCGAAGCCGGACAGGTGTACGCCGGTGCTGCCGCCGTCGCCGGCGTACTTCCCGTAGAAGCCCGGGGCGCTGTGCACGGACTTGTCGGGCGCGGGTTCATCGAGTGGCAGGACCTTGCCTTTGATGATCGTCCACCAGTTGCCGGCGCCGCGGACGGTGACCTGGTCGACGACGATGTGCCGGTTGACCTGGTAGGTGCCCGGCGGGATGAAGACCGATAGACCGAGGCGCTTCGCCACTGCGATGGTGCGTTCGATGGCGGGCGCCGCGTCGTACCGGCCGGTGGGGTCGGCGCCGAACAGCCGCACCGAAAGGGATCGGGGCGGTTGCTTGAGCGGTGCTTCGACGAGCTCGAAGTCGGCCAGGTCCACGACGTACCAGGCGGCTGGGGTGTTCCGCGGTACGGCGAATCGGACGCGGTCGCCGGCCTGGTAGGTGTGGTCGAGCAGGAGCCGTTGTTCGTCGTAGAAGTGGTTCGGGCGGAACGGCTTGGCGACCGGGTCCGGTTCGGGCTTCCACCAGCCGGGGATCGGGTCGACGTTCGGGTCGTTGGAGAACAGATACATCCCGTACAGCCAGGCGTACTCCGACGTGAGTGTCATCGTGCGCTTGTGTTTGCCGTTGACGGTGACGTCCAGTGGGGCGCGGAGGCCGCCGCCGGTCGGTGTGTCCGGGATGCTGTAGCGAAGGGTCAGCGCGTTGGCGGGTCGAGTCAGGGTGAATTCGACGTACTGCTTGGGTTGCAGGCGTACGGCGGTGCGTCCGGAGGCCTCGGCCGGCAGGGTGTACGCCTCGCGGCTCGGGCCGATCTTCTCGCCGGTGAAGTAGGCGTTCTCGGCCTCTTGCTCGAGGAACGGGACCTGCGCGCCGCGACCGGCGACGAGGGTGGGGTCGAGGCCGGCTCGGGTGATGTGAGGAGCTGGGCTGGTGGCGATCGCTGGGGTGGTGAGGACGGCGGCGAGAATGGCGGTCGTCAGTACGACAGCCAGGGTGCGCAGGTGTGATCGGGACATTGGCGGATCCCCTCCGGACGAATTGCCTGGAGGGTATGTAGATCTGCGCAAGATGTCGACAGGCGGGAGCAAATTTCTGTCAGTCGGCGGGGATCTCGACCTTGGGGTCGGGGCGGAGGGCTCGGAGCCAGAGCTCGGTCTGGGCTATGTGGGCGGAGGCGGCGGTGGCGGCGGCCGAGGGGTCGCGGCGGGCGATGGCGGCGAGGATGGCGCGGTGGCCGCGGTCGCTGGTCTGCTTGATCGCCGCGAAGTCCTCGCCCGGCTCGAAGATGCGGTAGTGACCGCCGCGGCCGCGGATCACGCCGGTCAGCGCGGTGACGGTCGGGTTGCCGCCCGCCGTACAGATCGCGCCGTGGAACTCGGCGTCGAGCTGCTGGATCTCGATCGAGTCAGTGGTCGACTCGAGCCGATCGAGGATGTCGCTGAGATGCGCGGCCAGCTCCGGATCCTGCCGCGCGGCCGCCGCGGCGGTGGCGTGCGCCTCGAGCACCCGCCGTACCTCCAACAACTCGAGCACCCCCTCCAGTGGGATCAGCTCGACCGACAACGAGAACCGGCTGATGATCTCCGCCGGATCCAGCGCCGACACGTACGTGCCCGAGCCATGCCGGGACTCAATCACGCCAAGCGCCGCCAGCGAACGCGCCGCCTCACGCAACGAGCTGCGGGATACGCCGAGGTGGTCGCACAGCTCCGGCTCCGGCGGGAACTTCGCCCCCGGCCCGAGCTGGCCTGATGCGATCATCTGACGCAGGCCGGCCAACGCCTTGTCGGTGGCTGCCATTCGCTACCTCCCCTGTCCCCGCAGACTCAGGTGTGCAGCGTAAGTCCTCAGACCACTCGCGGTCACATCGCCCGGTTAACGGGGGTCGTACGGCGAGGCAACGCCAACTCGTCAGATGTCAGCGGGCGCGACCATGGACCGGAGAAGCGCCGGCAGATCCCATGCGTGCCACCGCCGGGACGCGATCCGCCGGTACGGCGTCCCGTCCGCGAACGGCTCGCCCGACATCCACACGGTCGTCATCCCGCGCTCGTGCGGAAGGGTGAGGTTGACCTCGAGATCGTCGACCATGGCCGCCCGGGTGGGGTCGATCGCGAAGCGGGTCAGGAACGCGTCGAGGCTCTCCGGATACGGCTTCGGGATCAGGTCGCCGGCCAGGATGTCGAAGACGCCGTCGAAGTGGGTCGTCAGCCCGAGGCGATCGAGCGCCTGCTCGGCGTGGTAGACCGAGCCGTTCGTGTAGACGAACCGACGCCCAGGCAGCGCCTGCAATGCGGTGGCAAGAGTCGCGTCCGGGGTGAGCACCGAATAGTCGATCCGCCGCTCGAAACCGAGGAACTCGTGCGGGTCGATGGCGCGCGTGATCATCGCACCGCGCAGTGAGGTGCCGTACTGCGCGACCAGTTCGGCCTGGATCCGCCGGGCGCCGATGAGGTCGGTGCCGTAGAAACCTGCAACGGTCGACAGGATGCCGTGCGTGAGTTGCGCGGCGAGTGCGGAGTCCGCCGGGTACAAGGTGTTGTCCAGGTCGAGGATCCAGGTATCGAGGTCCGGCCGCATCTGGCCAGGGTAATGACAGACTGGGTGCGTCACCGACGGGAGGATCGAACGTGCCGACTGCGCTCATCACCGGACCCGCGACCGGGATCGGCCGGGCCTTCGCCGACAAACTGGCGGTGGAGGGATACGACCTGGTGCTGGTGTCGCGGGACGAGGCGCGGCTCAAGGAGGTCGCGGCGGACCTCACCCGCCTGCATGGCGTGGCCTGTGAGGTGATCGCGGCCGACCTGACCGATCGGGACGACCTGGCCAGGGTGGAGGAGCGGTTCCGGACCGGGCCGATCGAGGTACTGGTGAACAACGCCGGCTTCGGGCAGAAGAAGCCGTTCTGGGCGAACTCGGTCGAGACCGAGGAGAAGCAGCTCGACCTGCTGGTGCGTGTCGTCCTGCGGCTGACGCACGCCGCCGTACTCCCGATGATCGAGCGGGGGTCGGGTGCGGTGATCAACGTGTCGTCGGTGGCCGGGTTCCTGCAGCGCGGTCCCTACAGTGCGCACAAGTCGTGGGTGACGACCTTCTCGGCCGGCCTGGCGATCCAGTTGCACGCCAAGGGGGTCGCGGTGATGGCGTTGTGCCCGGGCCTGGTGCACACCGAGTTCCACGACCGGATGGGGATGGACAAGTCGGTCATCCCCTCGTTCATGTGGCTGAACGCGACCGACATGGTCGACGCGGCCTGGAAGGACCTCATGCGCGGGAAGGCGATCTCGATCCCGAGTCTCCGCTACAAGCTCCTGATGGCCGCCGCCCGCTACACCCCGCGCACGCTCATCGCGCGCCTTTCCACGGTGGGTCTGGACGGCCGTCGCCGCTGACTTTGGTGGCCTGCGGCAACGACTCGGGATGCCTCAGAGCTTTTCGGCTACCTCGGTGAGGACGGCGAGGGTGGCGGTCACGAGTGGGTGGTCGGCGCGACCTGGGCGGACCGCGGCGTACACCCGCCGAGTGGGGACGGGGTCGGGGAGCGGGCGGATGAGGGCGAGGGTTGGAGCCGGTACGGCGAGGCGTGGGACCAGTGACACACCAGCGCCGGCGGCGACCAGCGCGGCGACGGCGCGGAAGTCGTCGGACTGATGGACGACGCGCGGCTGGAAGCCGGCTTGCTCACAGGCCAGCACGACCACATCCCGGATCGGATTGCCGGGCGCGGTCATCACCCAGTCGTCGCCCGCGAGCATCGCCAGTTCGATGGTGTCGTGGGCCGCGGCCGGATGTGACGGCGGCAGGACGGCGACGAAAGGCTCGGCGTACAAGGGGATCCGGACCAGGCGCCGGTCGTCGGGGCGTGGCGAGCCGCGGTGTTCGACCGCGATCGCGATGTCGACGTCGCCGTCCAGCAACTGGGTGATGCCTTGATGACCTTCGGCATCACGGATGACGAGGTCGAGGCCGGGGTTCGTTGCGCGAAGCCGGGCGAGGGCGGGCGCGACCAGCAGACTGATCGCGGTCGCGAACGCGGTGATGCGGACCTCGCCGGTGCTGCCGTTCGCGTGCAGCCGCATCGCCTCTTCGGCGCGTTCGACCTCGGTGAGGATCGTATCGGTGTGGGCCAGCAGCAGGCGGCCGGCCGAGGTGATCGCGACCCGGCGGCCGCGACGTTCGAGCAGTTCCTGGCCGACCTCGGACTCCAGTGCGGCCAACTGCTGCGAGACCGCCGAGGGCGTCAGGTGAAGCACCTCGGCGGCCGCAGTCACGGTGCCGTGATCAGCAAGCGCGCGCAGCACTCGCAGTCGTCGTACCTCGATCACGAACCTCAGCTTCGCACAGCTCCATGGCAGACCCGTTCGGGCCGGCCGTGGATGAGACCAGCGTCAACGCCGGCGCCTCCACCTTGGCGACGGGCGCCACCTCGGCGACGGGTGCCGCCTTGGTCACGGTGGTCGGCCGCTGCATCAGCTGCCGTAAGGCGCGTAGCGGGTGCCGGCGTGGACCGCGCCGTATGTGCGGGACGACCGGTGCGTTCGGCATTGCTGAGTGGGTCTGCTCGTGGATCGACTTGACCACGGAGAAGGGGACGTAGTGCATGGTGGGTTCCTTTCGACCCTTCAACGGTAGAAACCAAACCCTCTATACGTCCAATGGATTCTTTTCGCAGAGTTGATGTGTTTGGTGCATGATCTTCTTATGGAGCTACGCCAACTCAGGTCGTTCGTGGTCGTCGCCGAGGAGATGAACGTGGGTCGCGCGGCGATCCGGCTTCACCTCACCCAGCCGTCGCTCAGCCGGCAGATCGCGGCGTTGGAGCACGATCTGGGCGTCGAGTTGTTCGCCCGGGTCCGGCGGCGCTTCGTGATGACGGCGGCGGGGGAGACCTTCCTGGCCGAGGCGAAGGATCTGCTGCGGCGCGCCGACGAGGCGGTGCGGGCGGCGCAACGCACGCAGCGCGGGGAGCTGGGGACGTTGCGAATCCGATTCGTGCAGTCGGCGACGTTCGAAGTGCTGCCGCGGATCCTGGGCACCTTCCGCGCCGCGTACCCCGAGGTCGTGCTCGACCTGGAGTCGCTGACGACCTTGCGCCAGACCGAGGCCCTGCGTGACGGCCGAATCGACGTCGGCATGTTGCGTCCGAACACACCCGAGGCTGGGGCAGGTACGTCGCACCGATCGTCAGGTGAGCGAAATGGCGGGACGGCCGTCGTACAGCTGGCTCCTGGGCTGTCGTCTCGGGTGGTGTCGTTGGATCCGCTGGTCGCGGCGCTGCCGGCGCGGCATCGGCTGGCCAAGCGCAAGCGTTTGCGCCTGGAGGAGCTCGCCGGGGAGCCGTTCGTGTTCTACTCGCGGGCCAGCGGACCAGCGGTGCACGACACGATCGTCAGCTTCTGCCGGGAGGCCGGGTTCACGCCGCGGGTCGAGCAGGAGGCGGCCGGCGTGCAGACGATCGTCTCGCTCGTCGCCGCCGGGCTCGGCGTTTCGTTGTTGATCAGTCCGACCCCGCCCTCGAACCCGGATTCGGTCGTATACCGCGAGTTGTCCGACGACCTACCACCCTGGCAACTCTCCGTAGTCTGGTCGCCGGACAACCGATCACCGGCGCTGGCCCGGTTCCTGGAAGTGCTCTGAGAGCAGGCTCAGCCGAAGACGTCGGGGTCGCCGCCGGTGCGTACGCCGGTCTCGAGGTCGGCGATCGCGGCCATGTCGTCGTTGTCCAGCTGGAAGTCGAAGACCTGGAAGTTCTCCTGGATCCGGCTCGGCGTCTTCGACTTCGGGATCACCACGTTGCCGAGCTGCAGATGCCAGCGGATGACCACCTGCGCGGGCGTCTTGCCGTGCTTGTCCGCCAGCGTCCGCAGAGCCGGCTGCGAGAGCAGTTCGCCTTGCGCCAGCGGGCTCCACGCCTGGGTGACGATGTCGTTCTCCGCGTTGAACGCGCGCAGTTCGTCCTGCGGCAGGGCCGGGTGCAGCTCGATCTGGTTGACCGCCGGCCGGATCCTGGTCTCGTCGAACAGCCGCCGCAGCGCCGGCTCGTGGAAGTTCGAGACGCCGATCGCGCGCACCCGCTTGTCGGCGTACAGCTGCTCGAACGCCTTCCAGGTGTCGACGTACTTGTCCCGCTTCAGCGACTGCCAGTGGATCAGGTACAGGTCGACGTACTCGAGGCCGAGCAGGTCGATGCTCTTGTCGAACGCCTTCAGGGTGGTGTCGTAGCCCTGGTCGTTGTTCCACAGCTTGGTGGTGATGAACAGTTCGTCGCGCGGCAGGTCCGATGCGGCGATCGCTCGCCCGACACCGGCCTCGTTGCCGTAGGCGGCCGCGGTGTCGATGTGCCGGTAGCCGGTCTCGAACGCGGTCGTGACGACATCGGTGACGATCTCGTCCTCGACCTGCCAGACCCCCAGGCCCAGCTGCGGGATCTCGACGCCGTTGTCCAGAGTGATGGTGGGGGCTGTGTTCATTTGTCTATTCCACCGGGTCCACTGGTTCTGGCCCAGTCATCCGACGTGTGACAACAACCTCATTCACCCGCCGTAACCACCTCGTACGTCTTCGCGTCCGGCTCCAGGAACCGCAGCAGCGCGGTCCCTTCCCGCTCCAGCTCGGTCAGTGTCTTCTTCAGCGTGCGGCCGAACGGCGTCAGCGTGAGAGTGGCCACACCGCGCTTCTTCTCGGCGTTCCACAGCCCGGCGACGAGGCCGTCGACCGTGTACGTCGACTTGATCCGCAGGTTCTTGGTGAACACGGCCGGCCGGTGCTCGTCGGCGATGATCCGCTCGCGTTTCGCGTGTGCCAGCAGCAGATTGTCGAACTCCGGCAGGAACCGCACGGGGACCGCGGTGTCCGGGTCCGGCCGCGGCGCATCCGGTACGTCGTACAGCGTCTTGCCGGCCTCGTCGGTGAACGTCTCCAGGTCGAGCGCGTCGAAGAGTGGCTTCGCCTTCTGCAGCCCTGACCAGGTCTGGAAGTCGGCGGGTGTGGCCGGACCGAAGGCTTGCAGGTATCTGGTGACGAGCTCCTGGGCTTCTGCCTTCGCGTGGAGCTTCCCGCCGATCCAGTCCTCGGCCGGAGTGAAGCGTGCGTTCGCCGGCCAGCTCCAGCGGGCGTCGGTCGGGTACATCACCAGCGGGACCAGCATCCGGGTGCAGAACCCGAGTGCCCGTTCGTTCACCGCCGGGAACTTCTGCTGCAGTGCGTCCCGCACCTCGGTGAACGTCAGCGGCTCCTTCGCGAGCAGCTTCCGCGCCGTCGCGACCACCTTGTCCGGCTCGAGTCCTTCGCCCCGATCACCGAGCACCCGCAGCCCCGCCTCGAGCACCGGCGCGACCGTGGTCCGGAACCGCAGGTAGTCCGCCGCAGTCACCAGATGCAAGGTCCCGCGGAACATGGTCGCCCGCACCACCTCACGCTCCTGCACCGCCGCGTCGAGTTGCCCCTCCTCGAACCCACCGACGCGCGACCATAACCCGACGTACGGATGCTTCGGCTCCTGCCCCTGCATTCCCACCAAGCGCCCGACCGCGTCCACCACCGACACGTCCGCCCGCTCAACCAGCATCTGCCGAGCCAACGTCGCCCGGTTCACAGCCCGCCCACTCATCACCACCATGCCCGCATCCTGCCGGACCCCATCGACAAAGTCAGTCGACCGCCGCGTACGTCAGCCGCGGCCGGGCGACTCGACCGCAAGGGAGTTGCGACGACAAGCATCCGCCAGCCGATCGTCGTAGGTGGAAGCTGAACCGCATCAGAAACCCGGGCCGGATGCACAACCTGCGAAGCCCTCGCCTGCTCTCGATCGCTCGTGCGGGCCTCGTCTCCGATCAGGAGCAGATGACGGTCGACTGCTTCCTGGACGATCTCCTGCTGGGACCGGCCGGTGCGCTCAGCCTCGGCCTGGAGCGCCGCCGCAGCTTCGGGGGTGAGCCTCAGGTTCATCAGCACGTCTGCACGCTACCGCGAGGAAATACCTGCGATAGCAGGTCGGCTGCGAGCGGCCCAGCGAGTGAGAGACCGGTCAGGGTTTGCGGGCTACGCCTACCCAGAGGCTGCAGGAGATGTCGGTGAAGACGCCCTTGGCGACGAGGGCGTCGGTTTCGTCGTCGGGGTGCCAGCGGAAGGGGGCGGACACGCCGGGCTCGACCAGTTCGAGGCCGTCGAAGAAGCGGGAGACCTCCTCCTTGCTGCGGACCTGGGCGTCGCCGCCGTCGGCCTTGTAGACCTGGATCGCCTGCTCCCACAAGTCGGGGGCGAAGTCCGGAGTGCAGTGCGAGAAGATCAGGTACGACCCCGACGCCAGCGGCTCGAGCAGTTCCTTGACCAGGTCGTACGGCTTGAGCGCGTCGGGCAGGTAGTGGAAGACGCCGACCAGGCTCAGCGCGACCGGCTTGCTCAGGTCGAGCAGGTCCTTCACCTCGTCCGAACCCATGATCGACTGCGGTTCGATCACGTCGGCGTCGAGGTATGCCGTCCTGCCCTCGGGCCGGCTCGTCATCAGGGCGCGGGAGTGGGACAGCACGATCGGGTCGTTGTCCGCGTAGACGATGTGCGCCGCGGGCACGGTCTCCTGCACGACCTCGTGCAGGTTCGGGCTGGTCGGGATGCCGGTGCCGATGTCGAGGAACTGTGTGACGCCCTGCTCGGCCACGTAGCGGGCCGCGCGGTGCATCCACATCCGGTTCGACATCGCCGCCGTACGGAACCCGGGAAACGCCTCCAGCAGATGCTCCGCGGCCTGCCGGTCGACCGCGAAGTTGTCCTTGCCGCCCAGGAAATAGTCGTAGACGCGGGCCGGGTGCGGCCGGTCCATCCCGAGCCGTTCGGTCAGGGTGGATTCGTCGCTGTCGGCCATCGAAAAACTCCCTACGCCGGTGCTGTTGAGTACGGTGCGATCGTAGCTGATCTGCGACAGTACGTGATCGGCAGCGTGTCAACCTTTTCCTGAATCGAAGGTAGTCCTCAGGCCAGTGCGGCGCGGGCTTCGATGAAGGCGGCGATGGCGCGTTCGACGTCCTCGGTGGAGTGCGCGGCGGACAGCTGGACGCGGATGCGGGCCTTGCCGTGCGGTACGACGGGGTAGGAGAAACCGATCACGTAGATGCCGAGGTCGAGAAGCTTGTCGGCCAGGCGGCCGGCCTGCGCGGCGTCGCCGATCATCACCGGCGAGATCGGGTGTTCGCCGGGCAGTACGTCGAAGCCGGCCTCGGTCATCTTGGTGCGGAAGAGCTTGGTGTTGGCGGCCAGTTTGTCGCGCAGCGTGCTCGAGCCGCCGATGAGTTCGAGGGCCTTCAGCGAGGCCGCTGTGACCGACGGTGCGAGGGAGTTGGAGAACAGGTACGGCCGGGACCGCTGCCGGAGCAGTTCGACGATCTCGCGCCGGCCGGACACGTAGCCACCGGAGGCGCCGCCGAGCGCCTTGCCCAGGGTGCCGGTGACGACGTCGACCCGGTCCTTCACCCCGAACAGGGACGGCGTACCCGCGCCGTCCGATCCGACGAAGCCGACCGCGTGCGAGTCGTCGACCATCACCAGGGCGTCGTACCGCTCGGCCAGGTCGCAGATCTCGTCGAGGGGAGCGACGTACCCGTCCATGGAGAACACGCCGTCGGTGGCGATCAGCCGGTACCGGGCGTCGGCGGCGTCCTTGAGCTGCGCCTCCAGGTCGGACATGTCGCGGTTCTTGTACCGGTAGCGCTTGGCCTTGGACAGCCGGATGCCGTCGATGATGCTGGCGTGGTTCAGCTCGTCGGAGATGACCGCGTCCTCGGCGCCGAGCAGGGTCTCGAACAGGCCGCCGTTCGCGTCGAAGCAGGAGCTGTAGAGGATCGTGTCCTCGGTGCCGAGGAAGGTGCTCAGGGCACCTTCCAGGTCCTTGTGGATCTGCTGCGTCCCGCAGATGAACCGGACCGATGCCATCCCGAAGCCCCACTGGTCGAGCGCCGCGCGGGCCGCCGCGATCACCTCGGGGTGGTCGGCCAGGCCGAGGTAGTTGTTCGCGCAGAAGTTCAGCACCTCCTTGCCCGAGGCAACCGAGATCAGGGACTGCTGGGGTGAGGTGATCACCCGCTCGGACTTGTACAGCCCGGCATCCCGGATCTCGCCGATGGCCGCCGTCAGGTCGTCCCGCATCCGCCCGAACATCAGTGCTTCTCCTCCAGGGATTCAGTGGTCCAGTCCATGATCACCTTGCCGCAGTGTCCCTGCCGGGCCACGTCGAAGGCCCGCTCGAAGTCGGCGTACCCGAACCGGTGGGTGATCACCGGAGTCAGGTCCAGGCCGCGTTCCAGCATCACCGACATCGAGTACCAGGTCTCGAACATCTCCCGGCCGTAGATGCCCTTGATCGTCAGCATGTTGAGCACCACCGTGCTCCAGTCGATCGCGATCTCGTCCGCCGGCAGCCCGAGCATCGCGATCCGGCCGCCGTGCGTCATGTTCGCCAGCATGTCCCGCAGCGCGGCCGGCTTCCCGGACATCTCCATGCCGACGTCGAAACCCTCGCGCATGCCCAGGCTCCGCTGCGCGTCGGCGATGGTCTCCGAGCCCACGTTCACCGCCCGGGTGACGCCGATCTTGCGGGCCAGATCCAGCCGGTACTCCGACAGGTCGGTGATCACCACGTTGCGCGCACCGGCGTGCAGCGCGACTGCCGCGGCCATCACCCCGATCGGTCCGGCCCCGGTGATCAGCACGTCCTCGCCGACCAGCGGGAAGGACAGAGCCGTGTGTACGGCGTTCCCGAACGGGTCGAAGATCGCCGCGACGTCCAGGTCGACCGGGTCCTTGTGGACCCACGCGTTGCTCGCGGGCAGGGCGACGTACTCGGCGAACGCGCCCGGCACGTGGACGCCGAGGCCGCGGGTCTTGATGCAGAGGTGCCGGCGGCCGGCGCGGCAGTTGCGGCAGCGGCCGCAGACCAGGTGGCCCTCTCCGCTGACCAGGTCACCGACCGCGACGTCGCGGACACCGACGCCGATCTCGACCACCTCGCCGCAGAACTCGTGCCCGGTCACCATCGGCACCGGCACGTTCTTCTGTGCCCACGTGTCCCAGCTCTGGATGTGCAGATCGGTGCCGCACAGACCGGTGCGGAGCACCTTGATCAGTACTTCGTCGGCCTCGATCTTCGGCTCCGGGACGTCCTGCAACCACAGACCGGGCCGGGCCTCAGCCTTCACCAGCGCCTTCACGCGCACCTCCACTGACGACGATCGTCCACATCGTCGTCCCGGGCAACCACCGGCGTCCATCGACACGTCGTACACAGCCTGTGCAGTTCAACTGCATACTGTTCCGCCTGAAGGCCGGCGAGAAATCGTGAACTGCTCCGTCATCTAAGCTCGACGCCTATGAGCTACGACCGGGACGGACTGCTGGAGCAGGTGAAGTCGAAGGCCATCGTGCACGGCCGGGTGACGCTGGCGTCGGGGAAGGAAGCCGACTACTACGTCGACCTGCGCCGGATCACGCTGGACGCGGCCGCCGCGCCGCTGATCGGCCCGGCGATGCTCGAGCTGACCAAGGACCTGGAGTACGACGCCGTCGGCGGGCTGACCCTCGGCGCCGACCCGGTCGCGATGTCGATGCTGCACGCGGCCGCGCAGCAGGGCCGGACGCTGGACGCCTTCGTCGTACGGAAGGCCGAGAAGACACACGGCCTGCAGCGCCGGATCGAAGGTCCGGAGGTGAAGGGCCGCCGGGTGCTCGCGGTCGAGGACACCTCCACTACCGGCGGTTCGGTGCTCACCGCGGTCGAGGCGCTGCGCGAGGCCGGGGCCGAGGTGGTCGCGGTCGCGGTGATCGTCGACCGCTCGACCGGCGCGCAGGAGAAGGTCGAGGCCGAGGGCCTGCCGTACCGGGCGGTGTTCGGGCTCGAGGACCTGGGCCTCGGCTGATGAACATCAGCCCGGTCCTGATCGTCCTGGTCGCGCTGGTCGTCGCCGGCGGCATCTTCTACTTCAACTACCTGGCCGCGAAGAAGCGGCGCGAGCTCTTCGCCGGGTTCGCCTCGCAGCAGGGCTGGTCCTACCTGCCCGACAACAACGCGCTGGCCGGGCAGTGGTCGGGTACGCCGTTCCAGACCGGTGACAACTGGCGGGTCAAGAACGTGCTGTCCGGTGCGTACAACGGCCATCAGATGGTTGCCTTCGACTACAGCTACCAGACGCACTCCACCGACTCGAAGGGCCGTCGTACGACGACCACCCACAAGTTCGGCGTGGTCGTGGTGCAGTTGCCGGGCGCGCTGCCGCACCTGGAGGTCACCCACGAGGGGATCTTCGGCGGCGTGGTGGCGAACGCACTCGGGTTCCGTGACCTCCAGTTCGAGAGCGAGCAGTTCAACCGCGCGTTCCGGGTGAAGGCGGACGACGAGCGGTACGGGCACGCGGTGGTGACGCCGCGGATGATGGAGCTGCTACTGGCCCGCGGCGAGATCGGCTGGCGGATCGAGGGCAACTCGCTGCTCGGCTGGGACAAGGGCGATCACAACCCGACCGAGGTGATGAACCGCCTCACCCTGCTGCAACAGGTGCTCGAGCAGGTCCCGCCGTACGTCTGGCGCGACTATGCCGGCGTCGACCCTCGCGTACAGCCACCACAGGGCTACTGACAGTACGGCGGACCCGAGGACCCGTAGAGTCGCACGCAGCATCACCGACACTCGGGAGCAGGGCATGACCTTCGTCATCATCGCGGTCGTCGCGATCATCGTGATTCTGGGAATCGCGCTGATGGTCTCGTACAACCGCTTCGTCAAGCAGCGGAACCTGATCCAGGAGTCCTGGCGGCAGATCGACGTCGAGCTGCACCGCCGGTACGACCTGATCCCGAACCTGGTCGAGACCGTCCGGGCGTACGCCGCGCACGAGCGGCACGTGTTCGAGGAGGTCGCCCGGTTGCGGACCCAGGCGGTGAACGTGCAGGGCGCGCCGCCGGAGCAGCGGGCCGCCGCGGAGGGCGAGCTGTCCGGTGCGCTGCGTCAGATGATGATCTCGGTCGAGGCGTACCCGCAGCTGCAGTCGAACCAGAACTTCCTGAACCTGCAGCGCGAGCTGACCGACACCGAGGACCGGATCGCGGCCGGCCGGCGGTTCTTCAACGCGAACGTCGGCGACTACAACACCCGGGTCGAGGCGTTCCCGTCGAACCTGATCGCGAACGGCTTCAAGTTCGAGAAGGCCGGGTACTTCGAGGTCCGCGACGAGCAGGTGCGGTCGGTGCCGCAGGTGTCGTTCGGGACCATCGGCTCGGTCGCCGGTGAGCAGGCGCCGCCGCAGATGCAGGCCGGGCCGCAGTCGTCGGGCCAGATCCAGCCGGAGATTCCGGGTGAGCAGGGCAACCATCAGGGCCAGCCGCAGATGCCGGGCTACCAGCAGCCGGGTCAGCCGCCGTACCAGGGCCAGCCGCAGGTGCAGCCACCGGTGGGCGGCCCGCCTGCGGGTTCCCCCAGCCCGCAGGACGGACAGCCGCCGTTCACCGGTGGCCACTAGGCACCGGTTTCCCGTAGACCAGGACCCCCGAACCCGGACTCCCTACCAGTGCCAGGCTCGGGTGCGACGGCGGTCAAGTCGCCACTCCCGAGCCCTGCCTCCCCCCGGTACCTGAGTCAACTGTGACCGACTGAGATACATCCGGCGTACATCGGCCTTCACGCCGGGCACAGGGGATGAAACCATAGGTCGGTTCATCACGGAGAGGGCACAGCAGTGGACAGTCTGAGGTACGCAATCCTCGGACCCCTGCGCCTTGTTCACGTCCAGGGCCAGCCGCTGCGCGCCGCCAAGCCACGGCAGCTGCTGGCAACGTTGCTCCTGCACCCCAATCGGTTCGTCTCGACCGATCTGATCGCCGACGCGCTCTGGGAGAACAGCCCGCCGCGGTCCGCCGTGGCGAACATCCGGACCTACGTCCGGGCGCTCCGCGGCGTCCTGCAGGAGGCCGGGCTGCCGGCGCCGATCGACACCTCGGCCGCCGGGTACAGCATCGAGGTCGGCGTCGACGAGCTCGATGCCAGCCTGTTCGAGACGCTGCTGGCCGAAGGCGGCCACCTCCGCGACGCCGGCGACAGCCGCCATGCCATGCAGGTCCTGTCCCGCGCCTACTCGCTCTGGCGCGGACGGCCACTCGAGGGCCTGCCGGTCCCCGCCGCCTGGGAGGGCTCGATCGCCCGCCTGGAAGCGCAGCATCGCGGCCTGGTGGATACCCTGCTCGACCTGCGCCTGGAGCACGGCGACGCGAGTGGTGCGGCCGTCCTGCTCAGCGCCCGACTCACCGAAGACCCGTACGACGAGCAGCTGTGGCGGCGGCTCGTCGACGCGCTCCTGGCCGCCGGTCGTGTCGGCGAAGCGCGGGCGGCGTACGGCAAGGCGGTCCAGACCCTCGCCGACGAGCTCGACATCAAGCCGGGCCCTGAGCTCGAAGCCGCCGGCGCTCGCGCCGAGAACGGCCGCTCCGCCAACTGGCCGAACCCGGGCATTCCCTCGGTCCGTACGGCGGAGCCCGAGGTCGCACAACCGGGTCCGATGGCCGCGCCCGAGCTGACCGATCCGCACCGGCCGCCGAGCCAGTTGCCGCTCGACCTGGCCGACTTCAGCGGCCGGGAGGAGCACCTGGAGCAGCTGCGCGACCTGGTCTGCGGCCGCGATCCGGTGCGTCCGCCGATCGCCGTCATCTCCGGAGCGCCGGGCACCGGGAAGACCTCTCTGGCCGTCCGGCTGGGTCATCTGGTCCGGGATTCGTTCCCGGACGGGCAGATCTATCTGGACATGCACGGCGCGACGCAGCCGCGTGATCCCGCCGGAGCACTCACCGATGTACTGCTCAGCCTCAACCTGCCCGACTTCGCGATCCCGGCCGACCCGGAGCGCCGGTCGGCGATGCTGCGGTCCGAGCTGGCCAGTCGCCGGGTGCTCATCATCCTCGACGACGTCGCGACGGCCGGCCAGGTGACTCCGCTCATGCCGGGTACCGGTGCGTCCGCGGTGGTCGTCACCAGCCGGAACCGGCTGATGGATCTGGCCGGCGCGGACAGCCTGCCGCTCGACACCTTCGACGACGGCGAGGCGGCCGAGCTGCTCGAGCTGGTCGCCGGTGCCGGCCGGGTCGACCGTACGTCGACTGCTGCCGAGGAGATTCTGACCGCCTGCGGGAACCTGCCGCTGGCGATCCGGATCGCCGGCAGCCGGCTGGCGCAGCGGCCGGACCTGAGCCTGCGAGAGCTCGCCCGGCGGCTGGGCGACGAGACCTCGCGCCTGGACGAGCTGAGCATCGGCGAGCTCGCCGTCCGCACCAGCGCCGACCTCAGCTACGACGCACTCAGTCCGGAACAGGCCCGGCTGTACCGGCTGATCGGTCACTTCGCCGTCGGCGTCTTCTCTGCTCGCGCGTTGGAGGCGGTGGCCTCGCCGGCCTCGGTCCGCCGCAGCCTGGATCGCCTGATCGAGGTCAACCTGGTCCGGATCAGCTCGGTCGACCACCGCGGTACGGCGCGCTACCGGGTCCACGACCTGCTCCGGCTGCATGCGATCGGTGTCGGTGACGAGGAGCAGAAGGCGCGGGCGGTCCGGGATGTCGAGATTGTGCTCGACGCGATTCTGAACAAGATCCGCCGGGCCAACGCCGCCTTGAACTTCGAGTACTTCGGTGTCCTCGAGCACTACGGCCCATTGGACGCGCCAGATCCCGCGCCGTTCACCGCGACGGACGCGATCGCCTGGTTCGACAGCGAGCGCAGTACGTTCGTGCCGTCGATCCGTGCGGCGGCGCAGAACGGTCTGCACGACTACGCCTGGCGGATCGCTTGCGCCTGGGCGCCGTACCTGGACATGCGAGCCGGGTTCGACGACTGGAACGGGTCGCACCATCAGGGCCTGCTCAGTGCGATCTCCTGTGGGGATCGGCGCGGTGAGGCGATCATGCACCGCAACCTCGGCCAGCTCGCGCTGTATCAGGACGACTGGGACACTGCCTGGCACCATCTCGACGAGGCCGCGCGCGTGTTCGGCGAGATCGGAGACCGGCTCGGGACCGGCGTCACCGCGGTGGGGATGGGCACCTGGCTGCGCGAACGCGGCCGGCGCGACGAAGCATTGGTGCAGTACGAGGCCGCGATCGAGGCGTTCCTCGAGGCAGGCAACGCGAACGGCGAGGCACTGGCGCGGACCGCGGCCGCCAACATGTGGCTGCGCCGCGACGACACCGACACTGCCGGCCGTTATCTCGCCCAGGCGTTCCTGCTCGCGGTACGGCGGGTCGACAGCCACCGTGAGGCGAAGGTACGGCGCCGGATCGCGGCGCTGCGGGTGCAACAAGGGCGGTCCGACCAGGCTGTGCGTCAGTTGAGGCGTGCGCTGGAGATCTTCAACGGCATGGGTGACGACCACTGTGCGGCGTACACGCGGGCCGAGCTCGGTAAGGCGCTGGTGGCGCGCGGTGAAGTCGCGGCGGCGCGGAAGATGCTGCTGGATGCGATGGATATCGGACACCGGTTGGGCGATCGCAGCGTCGAAGGTCAGGCCGCGCAGCAACTCGGGCAACTGTATGTGTCCACGGGCAATCTCGACTCGGCCCGGCGTACGCTCGACCGCGCCGCGCGGGTGTGGCAGCAGGCCGGCAACGACGAGCAGGCAGCCGAGTGCCGCCGCGAACTGGCTGCCTTCGACACCGGAGTGGCCGCCGGCTGAATGTACGGCGGCTGTATCCGGCTTCGGCAGACTCGCTTGCACACGACGGCACAGGCCGGCGGGTTCGGGGGAGTCGGGGGATGGAACCTATGGCCTGGGGGGAGGCAGTTGTGGAGCGCCGGATCGTCCCGCGGGTGGCGAACCCGCGGGACACCGAGGCGGCGCTGAACTGGCAGCTGGAACGGGTGGGATCGACGGCGTGGCAGGACTGGACGCTGAAGTTCCAGCGGATGGCCTTCGGTTATGCGCACGACAGCGGCTGGCAGGATTCGGCCGACGCGGTGCGGTGGCTCGACCACCATGCTCTTCTGCACGAAGGGGCGGCGCCACGGGGGGCGCTGGTCTGGTACCAGGCGGTTGACCGGATCCGGGTCGCCTGCGCGGTCGGCTCCGGTCAGATGGTTGGTCCGCTGCCTGCCGGCTCGGTGCAGGTCGCTACGCTCACCGACCTGAGCACCGACTGGGTATGGTCGGACCCGCACTTCCCGTTCGCCCACTGATTCGCCCACCGAGGAGTACTCCGATCAACCAGCCAGTCACCGTCGACGGTGACTGGCGCGTCGTGCGGTGCGCCCGCGGCACGGTGGTGACCAGCCCGTCGGTCGACCGCAGCCTGGACAGGCCCGTCGTACTTGCTGAGCGGCCGTACGTCCTGCCGCCAGACCTGGCGGCGATCCAGCCCGAGGTCGTCGCGCTGGACCGGTCAGGCCCGGGTGCGCCGTCGTTCAACGGTCTGAACGCCGGCCTGAGCGAAGACCTGGATTCTGCCGGTGGCGAGATCCGCCTGCAGCCGGTCCAGTACTTCGACACGATGGCGTCCACCTACCTCGCCGGAGAGCAGTGGCGGACCGGCACGCTGGCCGGAGTCAGCGCCGACATCACGCACCACCTCTTCACCGCTGACGGCCGGCTGGTCCCACTGAGCAAGAACGACCTCAGCAACCAGATCGGCGTCTCGACAGTCGCACTCACCTCCGACGGCTGGATGCTCCTGCTCCATCAGGGCCTGGGCTCGCGATCGTCACCCGGTCTGGTCGCCCCCAGCGGCTCCGGAAGCCTGGAGCCGAAGGACATCATCGGCAAGACCCGCCTCCCCGAGGCAGTCTCCACCGGCATGGAACGCGAACTCCGCGAGGAACTGGGCCTCCTCACGCCCGCCATGCGCAAGATTCCCATGGAAACCACCGTCCTCGGCTTCGCCCGCTGGCTCGACAAAGGCGGCAAACCCGAGTTCTACGGCACCACCCGAATCCACGCCGCCATGTCCGACCTCGACCTAAACATCCACGAGTCCGAGCTCGCGTACATCGGCCAGCACGAGCCCATCTCACCCGGGGACGTCGCGCGCTTGCTGGCGGGGGAGCGGTTCGGAGCACTCGGCCTCGGAGCGCCGTCCGTCCCGCTGGAAATGTGCCTCGGGCTGATCGTCAGTCGTTGAGGTGGTTGGTGGTGGCGGCGTGCTTCGGGGATGCTGGGGTCTCGTCGGCGGGCTGGGCGCGGCGGGTGCGGCGCTTGGCCAGGATGTATTCGACGACCATCGGGATCAGTGAGATCAGGACCAGCAGGATCAGCGCCGACTCGAGGTGGTCGTGGATGAACTTGACCCGGCCGAGCGCGTGGCCGAGCAGGGTGATGCCGGTCGCCCAGAGGACCGCGCCGATACCGGTCCAGAGGAAGAACTTCCGCGGGTCCATCTTGCCGGCGCCCGCCACGATCGTGATGAAGGTCCGCACGATCGGCACGAATCGCGCCAGCACCAGCGCGCGCGGCCCGTACCGCTCGAAGAACTCGTGCGTCTGCTCGATGTACCTCGGTTTCAGGAACCGCGCATTCGGGTTCTTGAACAACGTCGTACCGAGCGCGCGGCCGATGTAGTAGCCCGACACGTTCCCGGCGAACGCCGCGACGGTCAGGATCACACAGGCCAGCCACAGCGGTACGTCGATCGTGCCGTGCGCGATGAACAGGCCGACGGCGAACAGCAGTGAGTCACCGGGCAGGATCGGAAACAGCAATCCGCACTCGATGAACACCACCGCGGCCGTACCCCAGAGGGCCCAGTCACCCAGCCAGTTCAGCAGGTACTCCGGATCCATCCAGTTCGGCATCAGCATCGCGACAAGAGAAAGCACGCCGACAGGGTAGCGTCCCCAGCTGTGCAGGAGCTGAGTGGCGAGGAGAAGAGAGACCTGATCGGAGCCGACCTGGTCGGGCCGAACGAGGTCGGCGTCGGCCCGTGGCAGGGCGAGTGGCCCGAGGACCCGCGGCTGGACCCGGAGCTGCTCGCGTCCGGTGACCGGCGCAACGTGGTCGACAAGTACCGCTATTGGACACTCGACGCGATCGTCGAAGATCTGGACCAGCAGCGGCACCCGTTCCACGTCGCGATCGAGAACTGGCAGCACGACCTGAACATCGGCTCGGTGGTCCGGACGGCGAACGCTTTCCTGGCGGCCGAGGTACACATCGTCGGCAACCGGAAGTGGAATCGCCGCGGGGCCATGGTCACCGACCGCTACCAACACGTCCGCCACCACCCGCGCCTCGAGGACCTGGCGTCGTACGCCGCCGAGCGGGATCTCCCGGTGATCGGGATCGACAACCTGCCCGGCTCGGTCCCGCTGGAGACGTATGACCTGCCCGCCGGATGCGTGCTGCTGTTCGGTCAGGAAGGGCCGGGGCTGACCGCCGAAGCGCACGAGATCTGCGCCGACGTGCTGTCGATCGCGCAGTTCGGGTCCACCCGGTCGATCAACGCGAGCGCGGCCGCGGCGATCGCCATGCACGCGTGGGTCCGTCGCCACACCTTCGGTCAGGAGACCTGATGTGGGCTGACCACGTGATCTGGTGGCAGGTCTACCCCCTCGGCTTCGCCGGCGCGGAGAAGACCGCGGGTACGTCGGTCGTGCATCGCCTGCCCCAGTTGGAGAATTGGCTCGACTACGCGGTCGAACTTGGTTGCTCAGGGCTCCTACTGGGCCCGGTGTTCGCCGCGGAGACGCACGGTTACGACACCATCGACCACTTCCGGATCGATCCCCGGCTGGGTGACGAAGCGGACTTCGACCGCTTGGTCGCGGCCGCGCACGACCGTGGTCTGCGGATCGCGCTGGACGGGGTGTTCAACCACGTCGCGCGGTCTTTCAACGGGCCCGACGAGTGGTTCCGGCGTCGTCCGGACGGATCGCTCGACAGTTTCGAGGGCCACGACCACCTTGTCGCGCTGGATCACAGCCGGCCCGAGGTGGCGCAGTACGTCTCCGAGGTGCTCGGTCACTGGCTCGAGCGAGGTGTCGACGGTTGGCGGCTGGATGCGGCGTACGCCGTACCGCCCGAGTTCTGGCAGGCGGCGCTGCCGCGGGACCGATTCCCGGAGGCGTGGTTCTTCGGTGAGGTGATCCACGGCGACTACTCCGGGTACGTCACGAGGAGCGGGCTCGACTCGGTGACGCAGTACGAACTGTGGAAGGCGATCTGGAGCTCGCTGAACGACGGCAACTTCTTCGAGCTCGCCTACGCCCTCGAGCGGCATGATGCGCTGCTGGACACGTTCGTGCCGCAGACGTTCGTCGGCAATCATGACGTGACGCGGCTCGCGACCCGCCTGGACGACGAGCGGCACCTCGGTCACGCGCTGGCGATCCTGTTCACCGTCGCCGGCGTGCCGAGCGTGTACTACGGCGACGAGCAGGCCTTCCGCGGGCTCAAGGAGGATCGCGAGGGAGGCGACGACGCGATCCGGCCGGAGTTCCCGGCGACGACCGCAGAGTTGGATCCGTCCGGCTGGCCGACGTACGAGCTGCATCAATGGCTGATCGGCGTACGGCGGCAGCACGCATGGCTGACGCGGAGCCGGACGAAGGTCGAGCACCTGACCAACACGGCGATTGCTCTGCGGTCCGGCAGTGGCGACGACTCGGTGCTGCTTCTGCTGAACGTCTCGGACGAGGCCTACGACTTCCCTGTGGAGGCCGGTGATCCGCTGACCGTGGCGGCGCACAGCTGGAGATTGTTGACGGAACGCGTAACCCCCGGCGAGGGTGCCGCGTTGTCCCAGTGACAGAAGTGAGGCTTCTCGACCAAAGTCAGCCCCAACTCGGGCGGGGCGGCACGCATCGTCGGTGTCGTACTGGGTTTGTGACGGGAACAGGGGGTAGTTGATGAGTTCTCTGTGGGACGAACTGATTCATGAGCTCGGGACCGTGCGCGCCCTGAGCGCTGCTGCACTCGAGGCGCGCACGGAAACGTCGCGGGTGGCGCTGATCACCCTCCTCGACGCCGAGGCCGCCGAAATCTCGGCGATTCTCGACCAGATCCTGCGGGAGGCCCAGCCGACCTCAGCGGCCTAGCAACTGCGTGAAGGCTTGCTGGAGGGCGTCGGTGGCGTCGGTGGCGTCGTCGGGAAGCTCGGACGCGCGGAAGGCGATGTGCGCGTCCGGGCGGACCAGGAGACAGCCGTGGTCCGGGATCTCGCGCGCCCGCGACCAGTCGCCGTACAGGTCCTCCAGCTCGCGGCCCGGCCCGATCACGTACGGCTCGATCGGTACGCCGAGATGCTCGGACACGGACTGCGCGGCCTTCACCCAGGCCTCGCCACCGATCCCGGTGAGCAGCGTGAACCGGCCCTTGCCGACCACGTCGAGGGTGCTGACGGTCTCCGAGCCGCGGGTCAGCCAGCAGTGCGGGATCCGGGCGCCCGGCCAGGTCGTCGGGTGGTAGTACAGCTCAGCATCCCGCTCGTACGCCGGCTCCGGCGTACCGTCCGGAATCACGGCGGCCGAGTGGTACCGCTGGCCGAGCTCGACGCCGTGCGCGTTGAACTCGTAGTCCTTGAGCTCGATCGCGGTCCGCAGTTCGTCGCGCTGCGCGGCGCCCTCCGGGGTGTCGTCCTTACGTGACTCGATCGTCCGTCCGGCCGGCGCGTCCGGCGTCATGCCGAGCGCGCGGAAGATCTGGCCGAACTGGGTGCGGCTCTTGTTGGCCCGCTCGACGATCTGCTGCGCGATCGGCGTCCGCTCCGCGTCGTACGTCTCCAGCAGGCTCGGGTCCGCCTGGCCGCGCAGGACCAGCGCCAGCTTCCAGGCCAGGTTGTACGCGTCCTGGATGGACGTGTTCGAGCCGAGTCCGTTGCTCGGCGGATGCCGGTGGATCGCGTCACCCATGCAGAACACGCGGCCGTTCGAGGCCTTCTCGGCGTACATGTGGTTGACGCTCCACACCGACGTACTCTTCAGCTTCACGCCGATCGTGTCGTCACCCACCAGGTTGTGCACGATCTCAGTCGCCATCGCCTCGTCGACCACCGGCGCGGGCTGGGAGATGTCGTAGCCCCAGACGATCAGCCACTCGTTCCACGGCCGGACCATCCGCACCAGGCCGGCGCCGATGCCGCCGATCTGTGCACCCGGCTGGAGCACCCAGTACAGCACGCTCGGGCGGTGGGCGACGTACTTGGACAGGTCGGCCTCGAAGACGATGTTCATCGAGCCCTCGATGTCCATCGCGCCCGCCATCGGCAGCCCGATGTCCTGTGCGACCTTGCTGCGCCCGCCGTCCGCGCCGATCAGGTACTTGGCACGGATCTGGTACGTCTCTCCGCTCAGCCGGTCGCGGACCGTCGCAGTGACTCCGTCATCGTCCTGCTCCAGCGACACGTACTCCGTGTCGAACCGGACTCGCGCACCACGGCCTGCCGCCGTACTCACCAGGATCGGTTCGAAGAGCGTCTGCGGCAGGTCGCAGGGGAGGGTCGGGCTCGCCTCGGTGTAGTCGGCCAGCCGGCGCGGGTGCGTACCCCAGGTGCGGATCCGGCCGATCTCCTCACCGGCCAGGCTGGTGCAGAACGCGGTCTGGCCCATCAGATGATGCGCCGTGCCCTTGTCGATGATCTGATCCTCGATGCCCATGTCGCGCATCAACTCGACCGTGCGCTGGTTCGTGATGTGGGCGCGCGGGGTGTTGGCCGTCCAGCCGTAGCGGGTCAGGACGATGTTGTCGATGCCATACGTGGACAGGAACAGCGAGGCGGCGCCACCGGCAGGGCCGGTGCCCACGATGAGAACATCCGTCGTGATCACTGCTCGGCCTCCTCGGTGGTCGCGAGAATCAGGTCGTAGTCGACGGTGTAGAAGGGTTCGTCGAAGGTCCTGCCATCCGGCGCCGTACAGGCAGGATGCTCGACGAAGTCGGCGATCAGCGAGTCCTTGACGCCGAAGACCGCATCCTTCGCGAGGTACTCGTCACCTCTCGCGAACACGTGCGTGATCAGTCGGGCGTAACCAGGTGCGGTCACCATGAAGTGGACGTGCGCCGGCCGCATCGCGCCGCGGCCGCCTGCCCTCAGCAGCCCGCCGACCGGTCCGTCGTCCGGGATCGGATAGGCAACCGGTCGCACTGCCCAGAACGAGTAGTTGCCCTCGGCATCGGTCGTCTGATGGCCGCGGTTCTGCGGACCGTCGGTGTCCTTCTGAACGTCGTAGAAGCCGTCCTCGTCGGCCTGCCAGGTCTCCACCAGCGCTCCCGCGATCGGCTCGCCCTTGGTGCTCAGGACCCGGCCGCTCACCAGGCACGGATGTCCGGGAGCGCCGTTCGAGATGTCCCCGCCGAGTTCGACCGCGGGCGAGCCCTCGACGAAGAACGGCCCGAAAACAGTGGACTCGGTGGCGCCCGTCGACTTCGGATTGCCGAGGCCGACGGTGAGCATCGAGAGCCCGAGTACGTCGGCCAGCAGGACGAACTCCTGTCTGGTGCCCGTCGAGATCTGCCCGGTCCGGGTCAGGAAGTCGATCGCGGTGAAGTACTCCGCCTCGGTCAGCTTCACCTCCCGCGCGAACTCGTGCAGGTGCCGCACCAGCGCGCTCATCACCGCCTTGGTCCGCGGGTCCGGGCTGCCGTCGAAGCTGGCCACCACCGCATCGGTCAGGTCGTCGCCTTGCAGATCCATCCGGTTGCTCCTCATGCCTCGATCACCATCGCGAGGCCTTGGCCGACGCCGATGCACAACGTCGCCAGGCCGAAGCCACCGCCGCGCCGCTTCAGTTCGTGCGCGAGAGTGGTCAGAATGCGGGTTCCCGAACTGCCCAGTGGATGCCCGAGCGCGATCGCTCCGCCGTTCACATTCACCTTGTCCCGATCCAGGTCTGGCCATTGCTGCAGGCAAGCAAGGCTTTGGGCCGCGTACGCCTCGTTGAGCTCGACCAGGGTGAGATCGTCCCAGCCGATGCCCGCCTTCTTCAGCGCCTTGTTCGACGCCTCGACCGGTCCGATCCCGAAGTACTGCGGATCCACCGCGTGTACTGCCCTGCTGACGATCCGCGCCATCGGGGCCAGGCCCAGCCGGCCGGCGGTGTCCTCATCGGCGATCAGTACGGCGGATGCGCCGTCGTTCAACGTGGATGCGTTGCCGGCGGTCACCGTCCCCGTGCCGTCGGTGCGGAAGGCCGGCTTGAGTTTGGCCATCACCTCGGGGGTGCCGCCGTCGCGGATCGACTCGTCGCGGGTGAGCGGCTGCCCCTTGATAGCGAGGTGCTCCCACGGCACGATCTCCGCGTCGAACGCGCCCGCCGCCCACGCCTTCGCGGCCTTCTCGTGGCTCTCGAGCGCGAACAGGTCCTGCGCTTCGCGGGTGACGCCGTACTTCTCGGCCAGTCGCTCGGTCGCTTCGCCGAGCGAGATCGTCCAGTCCTTCGGCATCTTCGGGTTGACCAGCCGCCAGCCGAGGGAGGTCGACTCGGCGGTCATGCTGCCGTGCGGATAGGCGCGTTCGGGCTTCGGGAGTACCCAGGGCGCGCGGCTCATCGACTCCACGCCACCGGCGATGACCAGGCTGGCGTCGTTCGTCTCGACCGCCCGCGCTGCCTGGATCGCGGCTTCGAGCCCGGATCCGCAGAGACGGTTGACCGTCGTACCGGGGACGCTGGTGGGGAAGCCGGCCAGGAGTGCGGCCATTCGGGCGACGTCGCGGTTCTCCTCGCCGGCGCCGTTGGCGTTGCCGAGGAAGACGTCGTCCAGCTCGGCCGGGTCGATGCCGGTGCGGCCGGCGAGTTCTTGGAGGGTCGCCGCGGCGAGGTCGTCGGGACGGGCTGCCGCGAGCGCGCCACCGAGTTTGCCGACGGGGGTGCGGACCGCGTCCAGCAGGAAGGCGGATCTCATCGGGTCGCTCCTTCGGGCCGGATACCGGCCCATGCGCGGGTGAGGATGTCGTGCAGGAGCTCGGGCGGAGCTCCCCGGAACGTGCGCGCGGCTTCCTCAGCCTGGTCCTCGGTCAGGCCGAGGTCCCTCAGGTTGGTGGAGATGCCGGCGTCGGTGAATAGGTCATACAGCCCGGTCGCCAGGTCGTCGGTGCCGAGCGCCGCCTCGAGCCGTGCCATGGCCTGCGGTACTTCTGTTGCCTTGACACGGGTCACCTGCGGCAGAACCGCGGCATGGGTCTCGGCGTGCGGGAGGTTGTAGGCGCCGCCGAGGAGATGGCACAGCTTGTGGTGCAGCCCGGTGCCGGCCGTCGCCAGTGCGGAGCCTCCGAGGCAGGCGCCGTACAGAAGGTTGCTCCGGGCATCGATATCGGTGGGATCCTGGAGGATCGCTCTCAGTCCTGCTGCGAGGGCTCGAGCTCCTTCGACGGCTGTCGTCTCGGTGATCGGGTCGGCCTTGGGTGTCCACACCGCCTCGACGCAGTGTGCGATGGCGTTGGCCACGCTGGCGGCCGTCACCTTCAACGGCAGATGCTGACTGAGCACCGCGTCGTAAACCACAACCTTCGGCAACACCTTCAGATCGGTGCCGGTGGTCTTGCTGCCTCCGGACGTCTCGCCCCAGACCGGGGTCATCTCGGATCCGGCGTACGTCGTAGGAACAGCCACGATGGGGAGCTCTCCGGTCAGCGCAACCGCCTTCGCCAGGCCGATCGCCGAGCCACCGCCGATCGCGACCAGCCCGTCGGCGTCGATCTCCCGCGCCTTCGCTCGCGCGTTCTCCGCAACCTCGGTCGGCACGTGCTGCGTCACCCCGTCGATCCGGCCCGCGAACCGATCCTTCAGCTCGACCTCGACCACGTCAGCCGCGTCCCGCGCCGAATTGGTCGCCACCACCAGGGCTCGTTGTACCCCGAGCAACTCGACCTCGGCCGCCACCTGATCGAGCGATCCCGCCCCGAACACCACCCGCCCGGGGAAGAACGTGTGCACGAAGTCGCTCGTCATCCACGACCACCTCGCCCGCCCCAGTCACCGGTGGGCCCTGCGGCGTACACCGCCTCAGGCATCGGCGGCCTCCCGATCGCGGAGACTGCGCAGTGCTGTCAGCTCCACCTCGGACGGCGGCTCGACAGACTTGATGCTGTCGGCAACCTTCAGCGGCCAGCCGGTTGCTGCACGCGCCTGCTCGGCGGTCACCCCTGGGTGCAGACGGGTCAGCGTCAGCTCGTTGGTGTCCGGGTCGGGCTCGAGTACGCCGTGGTCGGTGATGACCAGGGTCGGACCGGCGCCGGGAGCCTGGCGTTCGCGGCCGGTCGGGCCGTACCCGACCGAGGTCACGAAGTCGACCTGCTCGACGAATGTCCGCGGCGACTGCTTGACGATCACGATCACCCGCCCGGCCGCCGCCGCGATCTCCGGCGCACCGCCCGCACCCGGCAGCCGGGTCTTGGGGTCGCTGTGCTCGCCGATGACGGTCGTGTTGATGTTCCCGAACCGGTCGATCTGCGCCGCGCCGAGGAACCCGACGTCGATCCGTCCGGCCCCGACCCAGTAGTTGAACATCTCCGGCACCGACACCACCGCAGTCGCCGTCGCGGCCAGATCGTCGTCCCCGATCGACAACGGCAGCCGGCGCGGCTTCGCGTCGATCGCCCCGGATTCGTAGACCAGCCGGCAGTTCGGCGCATGCGTCCGCCGTGCCAGGTTGGCGGCCAGATTCGGCGGCCCGACGCCGACCAGGCACACATCCCCGTCCCGCAACTCCCGGGCTGCCGCCACGTTCATCATGTCCGCGGAGTTCCACTTAGATGTCTGCGCCACGGTGTCTTGCTCACGCATGCGCGGTCACCTCTTCCTGGGCCGCCGGCAGGCCGTTCTCCTCAGCCCACCGCAGGAACGCTGCACGATCCCGCGACACCGCGTCCCACCGCTGGTAGAAGTCGTTGTCGCGCCCGGAGTACCCGGCGGCGTACGACGGCCAGGCCCCACCCGGTACGACGCTCACCGCCGACAGCACCCAGTTCGGCAGGATCACCGCGCCGGTGTGCTCGGGGAACTCGTCGACCACCTCTTCGACCGTCACGATCGCCCGCTCCGCCGCGAGCACCGCCTCGCGCTGCACCCCGGTGATGCCCCAGAGCATGACGTTCCCGTCCCGGTCCGCCAGTTGCGCGTGGATCGCCGTGACATCGGGGTTGACCGCCTTCACCGCGGCCAGTTCCTCCCCGGTGAACGGACAGGTGACCCGGCTGATGATGTCCCGCTGCTCCTCGAGATCCGTGCCGCGGTATCCCCGCAGTACGGCGAACGGCAGCCGCGCGGCGCCGGCGACGTACGCATTGGCAAGGCCGGCGTGGCTGTGTTCGTGGACGACGAGCCGGTGCGGCCAGTGCTTCTCGACCGCGTCGCGGAGCCGGTGCAGTGAACCGACCCCCGGGTTGCCGCCGTACGAGAAGACGAGCTCGTCCGCGACGCCCAGCCCGATCAGCTGGTCGTACACGAGGTCGGGCGTCATTCGGACCAGGGTCAGGTGGCGCCGGCCCTGCCGGGCGATCTCGTGCGCGGCCGCGAAGGGGATGAGGTGGGTGAAGCCTTCGAGCGCCACGGTGTCGCCGTCGTGGACGTGCGCCGCGATCGCTTCGCTGAGAGGAACTGGACTTGGCATGCGGGCTCCGCTAGGATTTCGCTGAGCGAAAAGTTCTTCTTTCAACGAAAAGTAGGCTAGCCGATGGCTGCTGAGACGTCTACCGGGACCTTCCTGCAGGGGCTCGAGCGTGGGCTTGCGGTGATCCGTGCGTTCTCGGCGGACGCGCCGTCGCTGACGCTCAGCGAGGTGGCGCGCGACGTCGGGATCACGCCGGCGACGGCACGGCGGATCCTGCTCACGCTGGGCGAACTCGGATACGTCCGCAGCGACGGCCGGCGCTTTTCGCTCACCCCGCGGGTGCTCGCTCTCGGGTGGGCGTACCTGTCGTCGCTCGATCTCGGCGAGCTTGCGGGACCGTTCATGGAGGAGCTCACCGCGAAGACCCGCGAGTCGTGCTCGATCGCGACGCTCGACCTGCCGGACATCGTGTACGTCGCCCGCGTCCCGACCAGCCGGATCATGACCGTCGCTCTCGGAGTCGGCGCGCGGCTGCCGGCGTACCCGACCTCGATGGGTCGTGTCCTGCTGGCCGGCCTGCCGGAGGAGGAGCTGACGACCTACCTGTCGACGCTGGACGCCGAGTCGCTCACCCCCCGGACTGTGACGTCGGCGGACAAGCTCCGCGACAGCATCAACCGCGCCCGCGTCGACGGGTACGCCCTCGTCGATCAGGAGCTTGAGCTCGGCCTGCGCTCGATCGCCGCCCCCATCCGCAACGCCCGCGGCCGAACCATCGCCGCCCTCAACGTCTCCGCCCACGCCTCCCGCTCCACCCCAGCCACCCTCCGCACCGACGTCCTCCCCCACCTCCAGACAGCCGCCGCCCAAATCACCACATCCCTAACCCACCGAGGCCACCTCTAACCCACCCCGCCGCCCCCTGCCGCGCTGCCCTGCCGCGCTGCCCCGCCGCGCCCCGCCGACCCGCCGCGGCCCCGCCCTGCCCCGCCGCAGCCCGGCCCTGCCCCGGCCCCGCCGCGCCGCAGCTCTGCCGCCGCCCGCCGACCCGCCCCGGCCCCCGCCGCACCGGCTCGCCCCGAGCCCCGCCGGCGCCCGGCGCGGCGGAATCCTCGACTTTGTGCGCCGTGTGCGTACCGGATCGCCGCTCAGATGCGGATCTGGTGCACCAGGTCAAGACGAACGCGGTCCCGCCACGGCCGGCCAGTGACCGGGGGTTGGGAAGTGCAGGGGGTGGGTTGACACGGACGTGGTCCCGGCCTGGCTCGCCAGCGACGGGGGTTGGGAAGTGCGGGGGAGGTGGGTTGACACGGACGTGGTCCCGGCCTGGCTCGCCAGCGAAGGGGGGTTGGGAAGTGCGGGGGAGGTGGGTTGACACGGACGTGGTCCCGGCCTGGCTCGCCAGCGAAGGGGGGTTGGGAAGTGCGGGGGAGGTGGGTCGACACGGACGTGGTCCCGGCCTGGCTCGCCAGCGAAGGGGGGTTGGGAAGTGCGGGGGAGGTGGGTCGACACGGACGCGGTCCCGGCCTGGCCGGCTAGTGAACGGGGGCTGGGAAGCGCGGGGGAGGTGGGTCGACGCGAACGTGGTCCCGCCACGGCCCGCCAGTGAACGGGGGGCTGGGAAGTGCGGGGGACGTGGGTCGAGACGAACGTGGTCCCGACTCGGCTCGCCAGCGAACGGGGGTTCGGGGAGCGCGGGGGAAGTGGGACGGGAAGTGGGCGGGAGCAGGATCGAGGGCACAAGCATCCGGCACGCGGGCGGGACGACCAGAGGGCTCGGACAGGAAGTGGGGACCTCGGACAAGTCACGACATGTCCGCGGTCGCCGCTCCCGGTGCGCGGTCCCCGCTCGCGGTGCGCGGCGGGTGCTCAGGCCTTGAGGTCGGCGAGGATTTGGAGGTAGTGCGGGTTGTTCATGATGCCGATGATGTTGCCGAAGGGGTCGACCACGAACGCCGTGCGGAAGCCGGTGTTGTTGCCTCGCTCAACGATTCCTTCGAGCAGGGTCGCCCCGTGCGCCAGCAGGTGTTCGAGTTCGCCCTCGAGGTCGTCGACGTGCCAGTGGACGACCGCGCCGGCGGGGCCGTGACTGACGTCATGCCGTGCGTACTTCGCGTCGATGATCCCCAGCTCGCACTGGAAGTCCCCGAACCGGAACTCGACGTACGCCGGCTCCTCCGCCGACGGCACCGCGTAGTACGCCTCGATCCCGAGCAGCTTCGAGTACCACTCCCGCGCCGCCTTCACGTCGTCGGCGTAGAAACTCACGGTCGCAAACCCTCGCATCATGGTCCTGCCCCTTCCTCGGTTGCTCTTGACCACAACCCTCTCAGCCAAACTGCTCACCAAATGAGCACTTTTCCAGGAGATCTTCGAAGGAGGTCGCCGAGGAGCTGCGGGGCCGAGGAGCTGCGTCGCCGAGGAGCTGCGGGGCCGACCTGGGTCAGTCGGTTTGGGTGACTTTGCGGAGGCCTCGCGGGGCGTCGGGGTTCAGGCCCAGCTTGCGGGCTAGCGACTCGATGGCTCGCTGAGCTGGGATGACCAGGGCCAGGGGAGCCAGGGTTTCGGGGAGGTCGGGGCCTGGCAGGTTGACGTCACAGCGGGCGGCGAAGGTGGGGTCGCCGCCGATACCGAGGATCTTGCTGCCCTTCTCGCGAACGATGCCGGCCAGCTCGATCATGCCCGGAAGCGCGGGGCCTTCGCCGGCCGCGACCAGGATGGTGACCAGGTCGGCGTCGACGACCGCGATCGGGCCGTGCTTCAGGTCGGCGTACGAGAGGCCGCGGACCGGCTGGAGACAGGTCTCCTCCAGCTTGAGGGCGACCTCGAGCGTCGTACCGAACGTGAGCCCACGCCCGCTGGCAAGTACGTCGTGCGCGCCGGCGAGCAGGTCCGCAGCGGCCTCGACGGAGTTCTCCAGCATCTTCGTCGCGGCGTCGGGGACCCGGGCGATATCCGCGTCCAGTGTGCCCGGCCTCTGCGCGAGCGCATCGACGGCGACCGTGATCGCCGCGAGTTGCGTGGTGTAGGTCTTCGTGGCCGGCACCGCGAGCTCCTTGCCGGCCTGGGTGATCAGGGCAACGTCGGCGGTCGAGGCCAGCGGGCTGTCGCCGTCGTTCGTGATCCCGACGATCGCGGCGCCGTTGCGCTTGGCCCACTCGGCGGTGTCGACGATCTCCTGGGTCGCACCGGACTGGCTGACCGCGACGACCAGCGAGTTCGACAGGTCGAGGTTGGCGCCGTACAGCGTCGCCACCGACGGGGCGGCGAGTGATGCCTGCCGGCCGGCGTGGATCTCGGTCAGGTAGCGGCCGTACACGCCAGCGTTGTCCGACGATCCGCGAGCCACGAAGATCACGTGCCGGCGCCCCGCGGCCAGCCGGGTGATGTCGTGCCGCCGCGGCAGCACATGCTCGAACGTCGCGGCCAGGGCGGCCGGCTGCTCGGCGATCTCGCGCGCCATCTGGGTTTCCTGAGCGGGGACAGACACCACTGCGATCACTGGTCCTATCTGGTCTTAACAGGTATGCTGCGCACGATAGCAGTGAGCGGCGCCCCGGGGCACCCCCGAGGCTCGCCCAGGTCTGGAGGATCGAGAAGCTATGGTGGCGACCAAGCGGGCCCAGGTCCGATCGGTACTGGAACGGCTGATCGATGTCGAGCTGCATCCAGGAGATCCGATCCCCTCCGAACGCGCCCTGGTGGACAAACTGAACGTCTCCCGGGTGACCGTCCGGCAGGCGATCAGCGACCTGGTCGAGTCCGGCGCGCTGGAACGCGTGCACGGCAAGGGCACCTTCGTCACCGGGCCGCAGGTCGACTCCCAACTGCACCTCACCTCGTTCTCCCGGGAGATGCGGGCCCGTGGCCTGGAGCCCGGCACGGTGGTGCTGTCGGCCACCGAGATCGAGGCATCGGACGAGACCGCGAAGGGTCTCCGGGTCGCCAAGGGCACCAAGGTGATCCGGGTCGAACGGCTGCGCACCGCCGACGCCTCGCCGATGGCCTACGAGGTCGGCTACTACCCGTCCGCGCTCTTCCCAGGCCTGCTCGGCCGTGAGCTCGGCACCCTGTACGACGTCTTCGCCAGCGAGTACGACGTCGTCGTCACCTCCGGTGAGCAGACCGTCCGGGCGGACAACGCCGACGGTCACGTCGCCCGGGTCCTCGGTGTGGCCAGGCGGGCACCCCTGCTGGTCCTCGAGCGGACCACCTTCGCCGGCCGCAAGGTCGTGGAGCTGTCCTGGTCGGCCTACCGGGCCGATCGCTACCGGCTGCATATGGCTCTGACCCCGCGGGGCCCGCGATCCGGGTCGGCCTGAGTGGCCGCGGCCGGACCCCCGACGGACATCCGGCCGCAACGAACTGGATCTGTCCTGTTCATCAACTGGTCTACATCCCTGCCGATCGCTCCCCGGCCGCCCGGCCGGTCCGGCAGGCGGGCCGCCGGATACGACGAGGTACCGGGCGGCAATACTGGAGCTCGACCCACAAGAACTGTGTTGTGAGGAGTACCGCGAGACATGCCTATTGCCACCCCTGAGGTCTACGCCGAGATGCTGGACAAGGCCAAGCAGAACCGCTTCGCCTACCCGGCCATCAACGTCAGCTCCTCGCAGACGCTGATCGCCGCGATCCGCGGTTTCGCCGAGGCGGGCTCGGACGGCATCGTCCAGGTCTCCACCGGCGGTGCGGAGTACCTGTCCGGCTCGACCGTGAAGAACATGGTGACCGGCTCGGTCGCCCTGGCGGCGTACGCGCACGAGGTCGCCAAGAACTTCGGCGTGAACATCGCGCTGCACACCGACCACTGCCCGAAGGACAAGCTGGACCTCTTCGTCCGGCCGCTGCTGGAGATCTCTGCCGAGCGCGTCGCCCGGGGCGAGAACCCGCTGTTCCAGTCGCACATGTGGGACGGCTCGGCCGTGCCCCTGACCGAGAACCTCGAGATCGCCAAGGATCTGCTGGCCAAGACGGCCGCGGCGAAGATCGTGCTGGAGATCGAGGTCGGTGTCGTCGGCGGCGAGGAGGACGGTGTCGCCAACGAGATCAACGAGAAGCTCTACACCACGGTCGAGGACGGCCTCGCGACGGTCGAGGCGCTGGGCACCGGCGAGAACGGCCGCTACATCACCGCGCTGACCTTTGGCAACGTGCACGGCGTCTACAAGCCGGGCGCGGTCAAGCTGCGGCCGGAGATCCTGAAGGAGATCCAGGACCAGGTCGGCGCGAAGGTCGGCAAGGAGCGCCCGTTCGACCTGGTCTTCCACGGCGGCTCCGGCTCGACCCTGGAGGAGATCCGGGCCGCGGTCGACCACGGTGTGATCAAGATGAACGTCGACACCGACACGCAGTACGCATTCACCCGGCCGGCCGCCGCGCACATGTTCACGAACTACGACGGTGTGCTGAAGGTCGACGGCGACGTCGGCAACAAGAAGGCCTACGACCCGCGCGCGTGGGGCAAGGCGGCCGAGGAGGGTATGGCCAAGCGCGTCGTGGAGGCCTGCGAGAGCCTCCGCTCGGCGGGTACGGCGATCAACGCCTGACGCTCGGTACTGAACACCTGACATCTGTTGCTCCTGACAGATCTGGGGTTTCGAGGGGCTCACCGCCGAGAGCGGTGGGCCCCTCACTCACATCCGGGCACGGACGAGATCGAACCGGCGGACGCCGGTACGGCGGGATGCTCGGGCGAAGGTGGAACGGACGCGGTCGATGACGGCCGGTGGATCGTTGAGATCGGCCCAGGGGATCCAGCAGTGCTCGATCGGCAACGGGGCGGACGGGTCGGGGAGTGGGGTGGGTGCGGCTGACTCGTCCTCGTCCGGCACGAATTCGTCGTACCAGAAGGGGAAGCGCGGCTCGAACTCGAGCACTGTGCGTTCCTCCGGGAACCAGAGGGACGTGGTCTCGGGCTGGCCTGGGTCGGGTGTGTCCGCGTCCGGGGCAGGAAGCGGTGACGGCGTCGGGAAGCCGGCTCCGGCGAGGATGAAGCGCAGACGTGATTCGGCCACCGACGCCGAGCTCGTGCAGGCGAGGGACGAGATCTCGACCGAGCGTTCATTGCCGTGGTCGTGGGCTGCGCGTTTCAGCGAGCGTCTGGTGACGAGACCGGCGTACAGCGCGGCGTCGGCCAGGACCACGGCCGGCGTCTTGGGCGCGGTCGCCGCCACCTCGGCAACCGCGCGGGCGGGGGAGACCATCCGGAGCTTGTTCCACAGCTGGATGCCTGGGCCGACTGGGTCGCGGATGTGACGGTGCACGCCGCCGACGCAGCCCGGGCGACCGGCGGGCGCGGTCACGTGCACGCGGGACAGGTCGAGCCCCCAGACCGGTAGGGCATGCAGGGCCGCGGCGGATTGATGACTGGCGTAGACGTTGGGCCCGCCGGAGCGGAGAACGCGCGACACCTTCCGCAGATGCAGGACTTCTTCAGTGATCAGGATGAGCGACCGGCGCTCGGCATACGTGCCCGGCCGGATCCGGCGCCAGCCGCCGGTGTCCAGCAAGGAGTCGATATCCGGATCGGGGTAACCACAGGCCCGAGCATCAGCCCGAGTGAACACGCCGCCCCGAATCGAGGCCATCACAGCAAGTTGAGGATTCATGCCCTAGAACCTGCCGCGATCAGCCCCCTCCGCGGACCACGACTTCGAACCTGTGGAGAACCTGGGGATCACAGCCGATGCCGAACCCACACGTTCGGCTCCACATACACAGCACATCCGGCCTGGACGTCGCACCGCACGGAGACGAGAGCACCTGGAACCTCGACCGGGCCGTCCTGGTCGAACGGCAGGCTCGTCCATCGACGCCACTCCTCCAGCGACCCGGCGACTACCCAGGACGTCGGTGCCAGGCCGACGATCTCCCCACCGGCCCGGACATGCGTCCGAAGCCACGGGTCGAACGGCAGGCCGTCCGCGCGAGTCCGGGCGGCGTACTCCTGCATCGGCGTACCGGGTTCGAGGTGTTTGTGGGTCGGTCGGACGGGCGCTTGGAGCTGCCCCAGTCCAAGGTCGGTGGCAGCGTCCCGGAGGGCGGCCAGGAGGTGGCCGGCTACACCCTGTCCTTGGAGGTCTTGGGCGACGCTGATGTTGAGCGCGCAGGCGACGTCCGGTTCGAGTCCACGCTGGGCGTCCGCGAACGCCCAGACAACCGCCTGCTCCCACCCTCCGGCCGGGAGCTCCGCGCGACTCGTCAGCTGTACGGCGTGGGCGTCGCCGACGACTACACCATCACTTGTCGCCACCAGGCACGTCGTTGGGAACGTCTCGAGCGTCTGCCAGAAGTAGCCCTCGGACACTCGGTTGTGGCGCATGAACTCGGGCCAGCCCGCGACGCCGACCTCTGCACCGGCCAGCTCCGGCCGCTCGGCAACCGTGGTGATCTCCAGGAGCCGTCCGGACGGTAGTTCAATGCGCCTGGCAACGGGCATGAAAAAAGCCCGTCATGTCTGTATGACGAGCTCTGCGCGGGTTGGAACCCAGGGTTGCCAGAGGAGCGGCATGCCGGCCTCGGCGGGTGTGCGGTTGCCCTTCCGCTCGTTGCAGGTGGCATGGGCGGCCACGGCGTTCAGCCACTCGGTGCGGCCGCCCCTGGATCTGGGTTGAACATGATCCATGGTGTCGGCATTGTCGAGGCCGCAGTACGCGCACCGGAACTTGTCACGCCGGAGCACACCGTGCTTGCTGTACTTCATCCGCCCGGCCGCGTAGCGCCAATGGGTGACGACGTACCGGACCAGGCGCAGTACGCGCGGAACCGGAAAAGGGCCGATGGTCCGCTCTCCGTGCGCCTCTTCCACCACTGCGACCTCTCGGACCAGCATCCGGATGGCGTGCTGGATCGAGACGGTGTGCAGCGGCTCGTATGACGCGTTCAGGACTATGACGCTCATCCGGTGCCTCCTTCCGGCCGTAGCTGGGAACCACGGCGGCATTGACGCAGGGTCTCAAGCATCCGTGGCCGGTCGGTGAACGGTCAACGGATTTCGTCAGACGGTCACGTGCCGGTTCGGCTGCGTGATCGGCGAAGATGTGCTTATGGAATTGAACAATCTGCTCTCAGGTCCACCCGAGACACTACTCCCAGTAGACCCGGCCGCGGCGGAACTCGCCGCCGGGGCAGCTGCGGCGGACGTCGCGGCCAAGTTCCCCACGTCCTCGCTGGCCTGGGGTGTGCTGGCCGAGGCAGCCCTGGCGGGCGGCCGCACGATCGAGGCTTACGCGTACGCCCGGACCGGCTACCACCGCGGCCTGGACCTGCTCCGGCGCAACGGCTGGAAGGGCCACGGCCCGGTCCCGTGGGAGCACGAGCCGAACCGCGGCTTCCTGCGCTGCCTCGCCGCACTGGGCAAGGCAGCCGCGCTGATCGACGAGAAGGACGAGGCCGAGCGCTGCGCCACCTTCCTCCGCGACTCGTCACCCACCGCGGCCGATGCGCTGAGCTGAAACCTGGTTGTCGGGCTGGTGACTCGGCGGCATGATCCGTCGGGTGACCAGCCCGTATGCGCAGGACGGATACAGAGTCGGCTTCGACTGGGGACCGGTCGGTGCGAAGGTGGTCGCCGGCAACCTGGTGGCCGTTGTGGACGTGCTGTCGTTCACCACTGCAGTGACCGTCGCCGTCGATCAAGGCATCGACGTGTACCCGTACCGCTGGCGCGACGAGACGGCCGTTGCCTATGCCAAGCAGTACAACGCTCAGCTCGCGGTCGGCAGGTCCGAGGCGGGTCCGGGCGACATCAGCCTGTCGCCGGTCACCATCCGTCAAGCACGTGGAGTCGAGCGGTTGGTGCTCCCGTCGCCCAACGGCTCGACCATCGCGCAGCAGCTCAGCGACAGCGGTGCCACGGTGATCGCGGTGTCACTGCGCAACCGGGCTGCCGCAGCCACCTGGGTGAATGTGCGGTGCGCCAAGAAGCCGGACCTCAAGGTGGTGGCGATCGCGGCAGGGGAGCGGTGGACGGACGGATCGCTCCGACCGGCAGTGGAGGACCTCTGGGGTGCCGGTGGGTTTCTGAGCGCCCTGCGGGTGGGCGGGTTGTCGCCGGAAGCCCGAGCAGCGGTGGCGGCGTACGACGCTGTCGCAGACGAGCTGCCTGCACTGCTGTACGACTGCGCCGGCGGTCGCGAACTCACGCAGTACGGCTACCCGGACGACGTCGCAATCGCGGCGGAGGTCGACAGCAGCCAATGCGTTCCCGTTCTGAGGGACGGTAAGATGAGCGCGTCAACCTGAGCTACGACGTTACTGCCCGTTGATAGAGCCGGTAGGCGGCGCGCGTCCCCGCTTCCTGCCCGAGATATGGACGGTTGTAGGCGGACTCGGACAGACCGGTGCAGCAGGACGCCCACGGTCGGTCCCCGCCCCTCCGGGCAGCGGAAGGTACTACCGTGCCGGCACTCACCGGACGGATCCGCACGCCCGCAGCGACCTACGCAGAGGTACTGCGTACTCCCGGGGCGTGGAAGTTCTACCTAGCGGCGGCGCCGGCTCGCATCGGTATCGCCATGACCAGCCTGGGCATCGTCTGGCTGGTCCACAGTTCCACCGGCTCGTATGCTGCGGCAGGCAGCGTGACTGGTGGCTTCGCAGTCGCTGAGGCACTGGCGGGTCCACAAGTAGCACGCCTCATCGACAAGTACGGGCAGACCCGCATGCTGCCGATCACTCTGCTGGCGCACGGCCTGGCGGTGGCTCTGCTGATCGGCCTCACGCTGCAGTCGGCGCGGCTGCCGGTGCTGGTCGCTGCCGGCGTCCTCGCCGGCGGATCGCTGCCGCAAGTGGGCGCGCAGACCTCAGCCAGGTGGTCGCATGCTCTCCGCGGTAGGCCCGGGCTGTCCTCGGCGTACGCGCTGGAGTCACTCGGCACAGGCGTCGCCTTCATGGTCGGCCCAGCCCTGATAGGTACGGTCAGTAGCCTTGCCAGTCCGGTCGCCGGATCGATCCTCGCCACGACTCTGCTGTTGGCCGGCGGTCTGTCGCTGTCTGTGCAACGCAGTACGGCGCCTCCACCGGCAGTGCACGAGCGTGGAACCGGCAAGGCGCGGTTGATGCGTCCGACCTTTCTCGGTCTGATCGGGACCAACATCGGCATCGGTCTGTTCTTCGGCAGCATGCAGGTCTCGGTGACGGCGTACGCGCTGAGCACAGGCAGTCCAGGACTCGCCGGACCGCTCTACGGCGTGACCAGTCTGGTCAGTCTGTTCGCCGGACTGGCCTACGGCGCACGGCGTTGGCGCACTCCACCGCTTACCCAGCTAGCCATCGCCCTGGCGGGTCTGGCGTTGACCTGTCTGCCACTGCTCGTCGTCGACTCCCCGCTCCAGGCAGGCCTCGCGTTAGCCCTTCCAGGCTTGGCGATCGCGCCGTTCCAGATCCTGTCCGCAGTACTGACGCAGGCAGAGGTGCACCCCGCCGTACTCACGCAGGCCTTCACCTGGCTCAACTCCGGCTGCGCCGCGGGCATCGCACTAGGCGCAGCCTTCGCAGGCCACATCGTCGATGCCCACGACCCGCACTACGGCTTCCTCCTGGCGTTGCTCTCAGCAACAACCGCAGCCACGGTCGCCATCGCACTCAGGGTTGGTAAGCGGTTCCGGCGTCACGAATGACTCCGCGGGGGTAATCATCGGCGTCTCCTACGCCGCGTGCCGAGTGGTCCATCGAACTGTGTCGGTCGCGACTGCGAGACTGTCACTGGTCGAGGATTGCATTGCGAGGCTCGGTCGGAGATAGGCTCGGAAGGCCAAGCTCAGAGAGGGGTGCGATGACGGACATCTACACCACGCCGCTCCTTACCGCGCGAGAGACGGCGCGCTATCTCAAGATGCCTGAGTCAACCCTGGATAACTGGCTGTCGGACAACTCAGGGGCGTCGCTGGTACATGCGGTCAGGCCAGAGCGGAGGGGCTGGCCCAGGGTTCCGTTCGTCGGGATCATCGAGGCCTACGTACTGCGAACCCTGCGTGATGAACTCGGCTTCTCAATGCCGACCGTCAGGCGGGCGGCCGACTTGGTGAGGTCTGAGTTTGCGGATGCGTATGCCTTGGCGAGCGAGCGGATTGCAACAGACGGCATCGAACTGTTCGTGAGAGTGGCCGACGAGTCCTTGGTGCGCGCGCCGGACCGCCAAGGTGCGTTCCCCGAGGTTCTTGCGGACTATCTGAGGTACATCAGCTGGGATGCCGCCGGAGCCCCTGAACGTCTCAGGCTGCCGCAGTATCCGTCAGAGGCCGAGGTGGTCATTGACCCACGGTTCGGCTGGGGCGCACCTGTGCTGGCCAAGAGCAAGGTTCCGGTCGAGGCGATGGTCTCCCTGTGGAGGACGGGCGAGCCCATCAGCGTCGTGGCCGAGGAGTACGAACTCCCCGCGGATGTAGTCGAGAATGTCCTCCGCCAGGCCGCCTGAGTTCTTCTTCGATCGAAGTCTCGGGAAGGCATCGGCGAATCGTCTCCGTGATCATGGCTGGACGGTGCACCTCATCGCAGAGTTCTATCCCGATGATGCAGCTGACATTGCCGATGAAGAGTGGATCGCCGAGGGTTGCTCGCGCGGCTGGGTCCTGCTCACGAAGGACAAGAAGATCCGCTACCGTGCCCGCGAGCTAGAGGCGTTGGACCGTGGGAATCTCTTCTGCCTGGCCTCAGGCAACCTGACCCTTGATCAGATGGCGCAACGCTTCGTAGACGCTGAGGCCGCCATCTTGAGGGCAACCGCCAGAAGCTCTGTCGGGTTCTGGCACGTCCTCGATCGCGGTCGTGTCACCAAGATGTGGCCGTAGGCTTGCTCAGGGTTGGTAGGTGATTTGGCGTTCGGCTGCGGCTCGGGCGGCGTATTCGGCTGGGGTCAGGCCGATTTGTTGCTTGAACTCCTTGGAGAAGTGGGCCTGGTCGAAGTAGCCGAGGGAGGCGGACAGTTCCGCGAGCTCGGCTGCCTCGCCCTGTGCCAGGAGCTCGGCGCCGTCGTGCAGGCGGTAGCGGCGGAGCACCCACTTCGGGCCGACGCCGACGTACCGGCGGAAGAGTCGCTGCAGGGTGCGGATCGGGATGTCGAACTGCTCAGTGATCTGGTCCACCCGGGCCACTGAGCGGTCGGCCGACATCGCGGTCACGATCTCGCGGACCAGCTCGTACGACGGGTCCGGGGGAGCCAGGTGATCGCGCAGGAACGCCTCGAACACCGCTCGCCGTCGTACGTCGGACTCCTCGGCGAACATCAGGTCCGCGAGCCGGTCGCCGTCCGGGAACACGGCCGTCAGCGGCAGCACCTGGTCGCGGAACGACGCCACGTCCAGTCCGGTCACCGCACCGAACCCACCGGCCCAGAACTTCACCCCGAACGCTCGCCCGCGGCCGACCAGCTCACGCTCGAACTTGCGGGTGCAGATGCCGTTGACGAACGCACCACCGGGCTGCTCGAAGGTGACGTTGACACTCGGGAACGGCAGCACCTCGGCCGTGTACGGCTCGTCGAGGTCCCACTCGACGATCCAGTACCACTCGACGAAGCGGCCGACCTCGGGCCCTGCGGCGAGGCGGTGGAGCGAGCGGTGCCGGGCCTGCTCACGCGGATGCAGGATGCCCTTCTCGCTCTCCGGCGGAGTCGTCACCAGTGGCTGTCGCTTTCTTACAAGACCGGTACAGCGGTCAACGGATTGACTACCGACATGACGGAGAACACGGTAAACCCCATCCCCGACGGTTATCACTCGCTGACCCCCTACCTCGCCGTGGCGGACGGGCCGAAGGCGATCGAGTTCTACCAGTCGGTGTTCGGGGCCGAGGTGATCAGCCGGCAGGACATGCCGGACGGGCGGCTCGGACAGGCGGAGCTGAAGTTCGGGAACTCGATGCTGCAGCTGAGCGACCAGATGCCGCAGATCGGGCTGCAGGCACCGAACGGCGAGTGGGTGCACTCCTCGCTGGTCCACTACGTGCCCGACGTGGACGCGACGTACGCGAAGGCGGTCGCGGCCGGGGCGAAGCCGGTGGAGGAGGTGCAGACGTTCATGACCGGAGACCGCTTCGGCACCGTGATCGACCCGTTCGGCCACCGCTGGGCGATCCTGACAAAGGTCGAAAACGTGTCCCCGGAGGAGGCCGACCGCCGGGTGAAGGAATGGCTGGCCTCCAACCCGGAGGAGCTGCAGTAGGCGGTCCGGGGGCGCGCTGACCTGCGAGCTCAAGCCGCCGACGGTGCAAGGATGCCGTCATGGACCCCGCCGCCGTCTCCCCCTGGCGCCGACTGACGCGGGCGGTCGTCTACGCGGTTGTCGTCGCTGTCCCGCTGGCGATGCTGGCGTTCCTCGTCCGCACCAAGTACGACCCGCTGGTGACCCTCGATGAGGACCTCATCGTCGCCGCAACCGACTACACACGCGGCCACCCACGGTTCCGGTCGTTCGTCGAGGCGTGGGAGCTGATCAGCCAGCCCTGGGTGATGTTCCTGGTCCTGGGCCTGCCCGTGACCCTCTACGTCTGGTTCGTCAAGCACCTGCGGACGCGGGCCTGGTGGGCGTTGGCGACGATGGCCGCCGGCTGGGTGATCGCGGCCGTGCTGAAGCTTCTCGTACGCCGTGCCCGCCCCGAGATCGAGGACCCGTTCGCCCAGCACGCCGGATTCTCCTTCCCCTCCGGTCACGCCACCAACAACGCCATCGTCGTCACCGTGGTCGTGCTGTTGATATGGCCCCTGGTGGGTACCGGTATCCGGAGGCTGCTGGTCGGCCTCGGTGCGGTCTGGGTGATCGTGACGTGTGCCGACAGGCTCTTTGCGGGCGCCCACTTCCTGTCCGACGTCACTGCCGGTGTGCTGCTCGGGTGCGGGCTGACGGCCGCGTCGTACGCGGGCTACCTGGGCTGGAGGCCGCCAACCCCCACCGACAGCACGACGGAAGGTTCAGACTGATGGCGTTCCTCACCCGCTGGCAGGACGACACGTCCCGACCCACCGCCAAGGAGGCGGGCCGTGACCTGGTGGTCCGCGCACTGGCCCCTCTGGTGGTGTGGTGGTTGGTCGTGGTCGGGATCGGGTGGCTCCTCACCGACGGCCCGCTCAAGGAGCTGGGCGTCTCCGAGGACAGCGTCAGCAAGAGCTTGGAGTCGTCACGCGCGGCGTTCGGTGATGCGGTCACCCTGTTCTTCTCGTGGACGGGCGCGACGGTCAGCATCATCGGCGTGTGCCTGGTCGTGGTCGTGCTGGTCTGGCGGCGGACCAAGCAGTGGTGGTTCGCGGTCGTGCCGCTCATCGCGATCAGCCTGCAGGGGCTGGTCTTCTTCTTCACCCAGCTCCTCATCGTCCGCCAGCGCCCCGACGTCGAGAAGCTGGACAACTCGGCGCCGACCTCCAGCTTCCCGAGCGGGCACACCGGTGCCGCGACCGCGCTGTACTTCACGCTGGGGCTGATGGCCCTGCGGATCACGAACCCGGTGCTCCGCAGCGTGGTGGCCGGCGTGTGCCTGGCGATCCCGTTCCTCGTCGCGACGGCACGGCTCTACCGGGGCATGCACTTCGTCAGCGACGTGGTGGTGGCCATCGTCAACGGCTCGGTGGCGGCCCTGCTCGCCTGGTGCTGGCTGCGTCGCGGCGATGTGGAGGATCAGACGCGCGCGTAGCGGGCACGCGCGAAGGAGTACACGCCGTACGCCGCCAGGCCGAGCGCGATGCCGAGCAGAATGACCGTGCCGGCGGGCAGGTCCCGCATCGACCGGAGGCCCCCGTCCAGGCCGGTCGCCTTGCCCGCCCGCTGCTGGATCGCGGCCGTGATGAACAGGACGCCCACGGCCGCCAGTGCGATGCCCTTGCCGATGTAGCCGACCCTGGCGACGAGGACCACCGACCGGCCCGGGTGCTCCTGCAGGTCCCCGAGGAACCGTTTCCGCCAGCCCTTGTCCACGTGGTAGGCGGCGATGCCGATGACGGCGACGCCGACCAGACCGACGAGCACCCGGCCACCCGGTGCCTCCATCAGGGTTACCGTGAATTCCTTGGTCTGCTGATTGGTCGACGTACGACCGCCCGAGGCGAACGTGAAGGACGTCCAGGCGAGCGCGCCGTACAGCACGAGCTTGCCGCCGGCCTTCGCCTTGTCCGACGCCTCGTGCCGGACGACGAGCTCGGTGAGCTGCCAGAGGGCGAGCAGGGTGAACCCAGCCGCGATCACCCAGAGCAGGACCTGTCCCACCGGCTCCTCGGCGAGTGTCGCCAGCGCCCCCGACTGGCTCGCTTCCTGTCCGCCACGGCCGAGAGCGATCCGTGCGGTCAGGTAGGCGATCAGCAGGTGCAGGACGCCGCTGGCGCCGTAGCCGAGGCGAGCCCCCCACTCGACCACGGGATGGTCACCGGCCTTGGCTGCGGCCCTCTTCGCCTCGTCGCTCACGTCGCCGGCCCGATCGCCGCTGCTGTTCATGATGTTCTCCCCTCACCTACGGGTACCCAGCCACCGTCGCTGGTATGCCTCGCAGGCGCCGTGCAACAGTACGCGGGTGAAAACTAAGGGTCCTGAGGTCGTCGTCGTCGTCAACCCGACGAAGGTCGACCTCGCCGACGTGCGCGAGGTTCTCCAGGACGCGGCCACCGCGGCGGGCGTCGAGGCGCCGACGCTGGTCGAGACGACCGAGGACGATCCCGGCTTCGGCCAGACGCGCGAGGCCGTTCGCGACGGCGCCGGTCTGGTGTGCGCCCTCGGGGGCGACGGGACCGTGCGGGCGGTGGCGCAGGAGCTCGTCGGCACCGGTGTCGCGCTCGGTCTCCTTCCAGGCGGTACCGGGAACCTGCTGGCCCGCAACCTCGGCCTCCCGGTCGACTCCCTGGCCGAGGCGGCCGCCGCGGCCTTCTCCGGCCAGGACCGCACGATCGACGTCGGATGGTTGGTCGTCGACCCCGATGAGAGCCAGCGCGCTGGTGACCTGCGCACCGGCGCGGACAACGTCCACTGCTTCACCGTCATGGCCGGGCTCGGTTTCGACGCCCAGATCATGAATGACGCGCCCGAGGGCGTGAAGGACAAGGCCGGCTGGGCGGCGTACGTCGCCAGCGGCGGCACGCACCTGAAAGACGACCCGTTCGCGGTCGACCTGGTGGTGGATGGGCGCACCGCGGCCGCCGGCCAGGCCCGCACGGTCGTGGTCGGCAACTGCGGCGAGCTCACCGGCGGCATGGTGCTGCTGCCCGATGCCGAGGTCGATGATGGCCGGCTGGACGTGGCGACGGTCAGCCCCGAGAGCCTGACCGAGTGGATCGGGGTGGCCTCGCGGGTGCTGGCCGAGCGGGGCGACGGTCCGTCGCTCCAGCGTGATCGGGGTCGTGACCTCACGGTGCGAGTCGACCCACCACAGCTGTGCGAGGTCGACGGTGACGTGCTTACCGAGGCAGGCTGGCTGCGCTTCGCGGTGCAGTCGGCCTGCCTCGTCGTACGCGTCGGACGAGACAGCGCCTGACCGCACGACGACTGTTCTCGTCAGAGAACGAGACAGCGGCCCGCCGGAACCGTCCCCTGCGGCAGTTTCGGCGGGCCGCTGACTAAGAGTGTGCACGCGATCACGCTGAATGGCAAGCCGTCGATTGATGAAACAGCTACTTGAAGTGAGCGTTTCAAGACGGTGAGCAGTAGGCCGGCCAGTGGACCGGGGTCCGGTAGGCTTTGGTCGCAAGAGCCTGGATGCGTTGCCGGATGAATGTCCGGTGAACGTCTCCGGGCTTCACCGTTTCCAGCGTCCGGCAGTCGCGCAGTCGTGAGGCCGTCAGCCGGCGCGTGAAGAGGAGGGCTGAGATGCCCGCAATCGTGCTCGTCGGCGCCCAGTGGGGCGATGAGGGCAAAGGCAAGGCGACCGATCTGCTCGGCAACACGGGCGAGGTCATCGACTATGTGGTCAAGTTCAACGGCGGCAACAACGCCGGCCACACGATCGTGATCGGCTCCGAGAAATACGCGCTGCACCTGCTGCCGAGCGGGATCCTGACTCCCGGCGTCACCCCGGTGATCGGCAACGGCGTGGTGATCGACCTCAACGTGCTGTTCGAGGAGCTCGACGCGCTGCAGGCCCGCGGACTCGACACCTCGCGGCTCGTGGTCAGCGCCGGTGCGCACCTGATCCCGCCGTACAACCGGACCCTCGACAAGGTGACCGAGCGTTTCCTCGGCAGCCGCCGGATCGGCACCACCGGCCGCGGCATCGGGCCGACGTACGCGGACAAGATGAACCGGATCGGCATCCGGGTCCAGGACCTGTACGACGAGAAGATCCTCGAGCAGAAGGTCACCGGCGCGCTGGAGCAGAAGAACCAGCTGCTCGTGAAGGTCTACAACCGGCGCGCGGTCGAGATCTCCGAGGTGCTGGACGAACTGCTTGGGTACGCCGAACGCCTCCGGCCGATGGTGGCCGACACCAGCCTGCTGCTGAACAAGGCGCTGGACGACGGCAAGACGGTGCTGATGGAGGCCGGTCAGGCGACGCTGCTGGACGTCGACCACGGGACGTATCCGTTCGTCACGTCGTCCAACGCGATCTCCGCCGGTGCGTGCACGGGTGCCGGCATCCCGCCGACCCGGATCGATCGCGTGATGGCGGTCGTGAAGGCCTACACGACTCGCGTCGGCGAGGGTCCGTTCCCGACGGAGCTGCTGGACGCGGACGGCGAGTGGCTGCGGCAGCAGGGCGCGGAGTTCGGTACGACGACCGGCCGGCCGCGCCGCTGTGGCTGGTACGACGCGGTCATCGCCCGGTACGCCGCCCGCGTGAACGGCGTCTCCGATTTCGTCCTCACCAAGCTGGACACCCTGACCGGCCGCGACAAGATCCCGGTCTGCGTCGCGTACGACGTGAACGGCGTACGGCATGAGGAGATGCCGATGACGCAGACGGACTTCCACCACGCGGTCCCGGTCTACGAGGAGTTCGACGGCTGGTCCGACGACATCACCGGCTGCCGCACCTTCGAAGATCTGCCGAAGCAGGCCCAGACCTACGTCCGCGCCGTCGAGTCCCTCAGCGGCGCCCGCATCTCCGCCATCGGAGTAGGCCCCGAACGAACCCAGATCATCCAGCCCTGACGCAGCTTGTGCCGGCCGCCCCGCTCGTCGGGGTGGCCGGTGCTGTTCTCAGCGGCCAATGCTGTTCTCAGCGGCCTATGAAGGGGAGGTCTCGGATGAAGGGGGCGTCTCGGAGGTCGTTGAGGGTGGGGCGGTCGATGGTGGGGGTTTCGATGGGGGTGCGGGCCCAGGTGGAACCTTCGCCCTGAGTGGCTTGGTAGAAGGTGAGTACGCCGATCGCCAGGAGTACGGCGGCGATGGTTGCGGACAGCCAGTGCCGGCGGAAGGTGTTGCGGGCGGCGATGTGGGCTCCGCGGCGGAGTGAAGTGCCGCCGGGGCCCCACCAGGCAGTGACCAGTGCGGTGAGTGCGGCGGAACCGAAGCCGAAGGCTGACAGCGGCTGCCAATCCAGATCGTTGGCTGTGGCGAGCACTCCGGTCACGACAACCCCGACAACACCGCCGATGACGACGGGCAGGATCAGGCACGGCAGTGTGACCAGACCCGCCATGACCAGCTGCAACGGTGTGGACGCTGCGGCGACCACACTGTCGGAGCGGCCGGACCGACCGCGCATCTGACGGCGTCGCATCAGCGCAGTACTCGATCGGTCGACGGTCCGCGCGATCACGAACAGCACGATGGTGATGAGCGAACCCAGACCCGGGTAGAGCGCGATCAGCCCGGTCAGCGCCACCATCAACCCGACGATGACCGCAGTACGCTTCCCGGTCGGCGGAGTCTTCTCCGGCCGAGGCGCCTGCGGCTGCGGCGAACGCTCCTGCGGCCCAGGCTGCTGGTACGGCGGTCCGCCCTGCTGGTACGGCGCCGGCACGGGACTCTGCTGCTGGTACGGCGAGGGCGCCCCGTAGTACGGCGCGACGTCCTGTGGACCGCTCTGATACGGCAATGGCATCGCTGCAGGTGGCGCCGCGGTAGGCGCCGGGCTGTAGTTCACCGGGTGAACCGGCGGGGAAGCCGTCGGCAACGGCTGAGCCGCCTTCTTGGCTGCAGCAGCTTCACGCAGCTTGTCGCGGATCGGAGCGAACGCCGACAGCGGCGGAATCACCGACGGCACGAGCTCCGCCACGTCAGTGGGTGAGTGCTCGTCCGACGGCATCTCACGAGTCATCAGCGCGGTCGGCGGGTTCAGGTGCACCGTCTCGGGCGCGGGCGTTTCTCGCGTCGGCAACGCGTCGCGGCCCTCGGCGTACCGGTTGAGCCCTTCCATGATCTCGACCTGCGTCGGCCGGTCGTTCTTGTCGGGTGCGAGCGCCGCGGCGAGCAGTGGCTTCAGCCGCGGGTCGAGTCCGTCCAGATCGGCCTGCCCGCTGTGCACCCGATGGAGCACAGCCTCGAACGGTCCCTTGCCGAACGGCCGCCGTCCGGTGGCCGCGAACGCCACAGTGGCCGCCCAGCCCCACCAGTCCGCCGACTCCGACACCATCTCGCCCGCGATGAGCTCCGGTGCGAGGTAGCCCGGCGTACCGATCACCAGGCCGGTCTGGGTGAGCCGCAGGTCGTCCGCCGCCTGCGCGATGCCGAAGTCGATCATCACCGGCTTGCCGTTGAACATCATCACGTTGCCGGGCTTGAGGTCGCGGTGGATCACGCCGACCAGGTGGATCGCCTGCAGCGACTCCGCCAGGCATCCGGCCAGCGGCAGCCACTTGCGCGGGGTCAGCGGCCCGCGTTCGTCGACCTGCTCGTCCAGCGGGCGCCCCGGCACGAACCGGGTCACCAGATAGGCCTGGTCGCCCTCCAGGTCGTGGTCGAGGATGCCGGCCACGCCGGGGTGACTCACCTTCTGCAGTGTGGTCGCTTCACGCTGCAACCGGGCCCGTGCGATCGGGTCGTGCGCGACGTGCGGGCGCAGTACCTTGAGCGCGACCTCCTGGCGCTCGGGTCCTTCGGCCAGGTAGACGACACCCATGCCGCCCTGTCCGAGCCGCCGGATTAACCGGTACGGCCCGACCCGCTCTTCCCCCACCTCCTCGACAGGCGCGGAAGGCGGTCCCCCTGTGGCTGACATGCCATCTACGGTACGTCGGCAGCAGACCAAGCAGGCGGGATGACGTCTGAGGTAATCGTCTCGATTCGGCTTCTGCCGGAGGCTTGTCGCATCGGAATCGTCCGAAAGAATGAGGAGACAGTCACCATGACGGCGTACGCCATCGCCTACCTGCGCAACATCACGTTCGGCGCGGACATCATCGAGTACCTGCACCGCGTCGACGCGACGCTGGCGCCGTACGACGGGCACTTCATCGTGCACGGCGACGACGCGGAGCCGATCGAGGGCGAGTGGAGCGGCGCTCCGATCGTGATCGAGTTCCCCGACTACGACCGGCTGCTCGGCTGGTACGACTCGCCGGCGTACCGGGAGATCCTGCACCTGCGCACCGACAACTCCGACAGCACCGTCATCTTCGTCAAGGGGTGCGGTCGCGACCACAAGGCCACCGACGTGCTGGTCTGATCTTCGTGGCCAGATCCTTGCGAACACCGTCGTCTCGGCCACTGGCTGACGTCGTGGCCGGACGGTTGGGTGGAGGCATGCGAATCGAGATGCTGGTGTTCGACGGTGTGGACGAGATGGACGTGATGGGTCCGTTCGAGGTCTGGAGTCATGCCCGGCGGCGGCCGGAGTTCGATATGGCGCTGGTCGGTCTGGACGGTCCGGTCGAGGTGACCGGGCTGCATGGCCTGCAGTTCAAGGCGCCGGAGGGCCTCCGTACTCCGGACGCACTCTTCGTCCCCGGCGGCGGATGGATGAACCGGGCCGAGACCGGCTCGTGGGCCGAGGCGCGGCGCGGAGTGATGACGGCGAGGATCGCCGAACTCGCGCCGACCCTCAGCCTGATCACCTCGGTCTGCACCGGCGCGATGCTGCTCGCCGAGGCCGGGTTGCTGAAGGGCCGCCCGGCCACCACGAACCGCGGCGCCTGGGCCGAACTGGAGGCGTTCGGCGCGGACCTCAAGACGAACCGCGTCGTCGACGACGGCGACCTGATCACCGCCGGCGGCGTCACCTCCGGCATCGACCTCGCCCTGTACGTCGTCGAGCGGGTGTGCGGAGCGGATGTCGCCGACGGGATCGCGGGCGCACTGGAGTACACCCGCGACCGGGACGTCTATGTTGCCTCAGGCAACTAGGCCTGGACGAGCTCCGGGTAGAGAGCGGTCAGGTCTCCGGAGATCGCAGCCTTCGCGCCGCGCGCGGTGTCGTCGGCGAGCACCTCGTGGGCGCCGGACTCGACACCGTCGAGTGCCTGCTTGGCGATGTCCTCCGGCCGGGACTTCGGTGCCGTGACGGCAGCGGCCATGTCGGTGTCGACGTACCCCATGTGCAGACCGGTGACGTCGATGCCTCGGCCGAGCAGTTCGAGGCGGATCGCGTTGGTCTGCAGCCAGAACGCGGCCTTGGTGGCGGAGTAGGCGCCGTGCCGCGCGACCCAGGACAGCGCCGAGTGCGCGTTCAGGATGTGGCCGCCGCCGTTGCGCTCGATGATCGGGACGAACGCCTTGGTCAGCTCGAGCGGGCCGAAGAAGTTCGCCTCGAAGACCGCGCGGATGTCGTCGATCGGCGCATCCAGGTAGGTGTCCGGGGAGCTGGCGCCGGCGTTGTTGATCAGCACCGTGACATCGGGTGCGGCCGCGGCCAGTGCGTCGATCGAGGTCTGGTCGGTGATCTCCAGCGGCAGCGGGACCACGCGTGGGTCGGTGCTCGGCTTGGGGGTGCGCGCGGTCGCGTAGACCTTCGCCACGCCGCGGTCGAGCAGGTCGTCGACGATCGCCTTGCCGATACCGCGCTGGCCGCCGGTGACCAGGACGACGGCGCCTTCGAGTGTGGTCATGTCGCTGCTCCTGAGGGTTGGAAACCGATCTGTTTCCATGACTGTAAACCGATCGGTTTCTGAAATCAAATCCAGCCGGTACCCTCGTTGCATGACCACCTCGGCGACACCCCGCGAACGCCTCCTCGAGGCCGCGGGCGAACTTTTCTACCGCGACGGCGTCAACATCGGAGTGGACGCGCTGTGCAAGGCGGCCGGGGTGTCGAAGAAGTCGATGTACCAGCTGTTCCGTTCCAAGGACGAGCTGATCGCGGAGAGCCTGGCCAGCCGCGGCCCGTCGTACCAGGCGTTGCTGCATCCGGGGCCGGAGGACGAGCGGCCGGCCCGGGACCGGATCCTGACGGTGTTCGAGCGGCAGGACGAATTGGTTGCCCGGGGCGACTTCCTGGGCTGTCCCTACGTCAGTACGGCGGTCGAGCTGAAGAACCCGGAGCACCCGGGCTCGGTGGTCGCCCGGCACTTCAAGCAGCACCTGACCGACTTCTTCCACCGTGAGCTGGTGAAGGCCGGTGCCGAGGATCCGGGCACGCTGGCGATCCAGCTGACGATGATCTTCGATGGCGCCAGCGCCAGGGCGGTCGTCCGCGCCCAGGACCTGGGTGGCATCGGCGTACTCACCGCTGCCGCGCTGCTTGACGCGGCCGGTGTGCGTTCGACCGAGCTGGCGACCCAGGCGGGCTGAGCCCACACGGCCGCCGCAAGGCGTCGGTCGCGGCGGAGGCGGTGGGGGGTTACGGAGGGTAGTGCCGGGGCGGCCATGACTGCGGTTCCGACGGTCAGGAACTGGTGTCGTTTCGTGGGACAAATCCTCACTTTGTTCCACTGAGCTGGGAAGAGTCGTTCGGCTGTTCCACGGTGATTTCGTACCTGCTGGGATATTGACGTGCTCACCGTCCGTCGTCAAACTTTCGAAAAGACCCTGCGCTAGTGGGGGAAGCGCAGGTGTCTACCGCCCCGAAGAACAGGACATCCGCCCATGCGAAAGAAACCCCTGGTCCTGGCTGCTGCCTGTGCAGCTCTGGTCGCCGCGACACTCAGCAGTCCAGCAGTTGCCGCTTCGAAAGCCGAGCCCAGTGCCGTGCAGGCGCCCGCGACGTTCACCCACCCAGGCGTCGGATCGAGCCAGGCCCAGCTGGACTTCGTCCGGGCCAAGGTGCAGGCCGGCGCCCAGCCATGGACGAACGCGTTCAACCAGGCCAAGAACAGTTCCTACGCGTCCTTGTCCCGTACGCCGAAGCCGCGCGCGGTGGTCGAGTGTGGGTCGTACTCGGACCCGAACTACGGGTGCACCGACGAGCGTGAGGACGCGATCGCGGCGTACACGGACGCGCTGCTGTGGTATCTCACCCGCGACGATCGCTATGCACAGAAGGCGATTCAGCTGATGGACGCGTGGTCGGCGACGATCCGCGACCACACCAACAGCAACGCTCCACTGCAGACCGCGTGGTCGGCGTCGTCGTGGCCGAAGGCCGCGGAGATCATCAAGCGCGTGTACGGCAACTGGCCGAACGCGGGCCGCTTCGCGACAATGCTGCGCAACGTCTATCTGCCCGAGATCATCAACGGCTCGAACTCCAACGGGAACTGGGAGTTGAGCATGACCGAGGCGATCCAGGGCATCGGCGTGTTCCTCGACGACCAGGCCGTGTACGACAAGGGGATCGCGTTGTTCCGGCTCCGCGTGCCGGCGTACGTGTACCTGGAGTCCGACGGTGCTTTGCCGAAGACGGTGCCGAGCCAGAACCTCGACACCCGCGACAAGATCATCAACTACTGGCAGAAGCAGAGCACGTTCGTGACCGGTCTGACTCAGGAGACCTGTCGCGACTTCGTTCACACCGGTTACGGCATCTCGTCGATCTCGCACGTACTGGAGACTGCGCGGATCCAGGGCATCGACATGTACCCGGAGTTCGGTGAGCGGCTGCGGCAGGCGCTCGGTTTCCAGTCCAAGTGGGAGCGCAACCTCGAGCCGGTCCCGTCCTGGCTGTGCACGGGCACGCTGAAGCGCGGTCTCGGCCCGATCACCGAGGTCGGGTTCAACGCGCTGCACACCCGGCTCGGGATCGCGATGACCAACACCCAGGTCATCACCGAGTCCCGCCGTCCGGCCGGGTCGAACAACCTCTTCGTCGCGTGGGAGACCCTCACGCACGCGGAGAACCCAGCCTGACAAGCTTCCGGGAGGGCTGAACCCATCTGCCCTTCAGCTCTCCCGGATCACCACCTGGCGCACCACGCCCCAGAAAGGGCCCGACCCCTGGGGATATAATAACACGGGCCC
>NZ_JBFAKS010000028.1:0-30179 GCF_040655855.1 Kribbella sp. NPDC050281
GCCGATCGCGGCGAGGTCGAAGTCGAGCAAGAGCAGTCCCTGCGGTGTCAGCAAAACGTTGTCGAGAGTCACGTCGCCATGGCAGACACCATGGTCGGAGTACTGCGCGACGTTGTTCCGTACTGCGGCCGCGAGTTCGCGGAGCAGGTTTTCCTCCGCGCGGTCGATCGCGAGGATCTGTTCGAGCGGTTCGTCGAGCCGATGGGCGACATCCGCCGGACGACGCCGGTACGGCGACGAGTAGTTGTCGGCGGCATCGTGGAACGCGGCGAGTTGCGCGCCGAAGGCAGCGTACAGATCGTCGTCGAACGGCGGTCGCGGGGTGGTGCCGTCGACGAACTCGGACAGGGTGAACGGCCGTGGTCCCTCAGGTGCATCGAGGACGCCGACAAGGTCACCGGAAGGCAACGGACGAATTGCTGGAACGAGCAGTCCGGTGGACCGCACATGTTCCGAAAGCCCTGCCTCCCAACGGATTTCGTCCGGGTGGCGTCCGTCGTACCGATAGAGCTTGAGGACGTACCGCGCGTCTCCGGTGGTCAGTACATAGACGTCGTTGACCAGCGACCGGAGCAGCTCGCAGCCGGTGAAGCGGATGCCGTAGAGCTCGCCGAGGTGGGCGCTCAGAGCGCGTGGGTCAGGCAACGATCGCAGGGTCTGCACCATGCCGACCCTAGGAGCCGGGCTCGGACAAATCATCTGGATTCGAGGTGTGAAGTCCGGACGGAGTGGGGAGGTTCGCAATGTTTCCGGATTCGCCTCCCCTTCTGGGGCCGGAAACCGGTAGCCTCGTTCAGCGGTCCTTGGGGGAGGCCTACCGAGCCACCGCATCCATCCCGACGAACTGCCGGAGAGCCCAAACCGGTCAGGAGACCACGTCTTGCAGGAGAACACCAGCAATCCCAGTACTGGCGAACTGGCGAACGTACCCCTTACCGGTGCGGACAAGGTCGCCTATGCCTTCTACGCCACTGCGGCCGCGGCCGCACTAGTCGGCCAGGTCTGGGCCGGCGTGACCCATATCCCCTGGCCCGAGGAAGGCTTCTCGCAGTTCCTCAAGATCGCCGTCGTGACGCCCGCGGTGGCCGTGCTCGAGCTCGGTGGTGTCGCCACCGCCGCGCTGGCCGACCTGCGCCGGCGCAAGGGTGAGCAGGCCTACGCCTACCGCGCGATGTCGTTCTTCGCGGCGCTGGTCGCGGTCGTCTTCAACGTCGTCGGTCACTGGCGTCCGGAGGAGCGGTTCCTCGCCTTCGGCTTCGGCGGCCTGTCCGCGTTCGCCTACGTGCTCTGGCTGATCCACAGCTCGGCCCGCCGCCGCGACGCGCTGCGCCGGGCGGGGCAGATGCGCGAGACCGGCCCGGTGTACGGCGTGGTCCAGTGGGTGCGCGAGCCGCGCGTGACCTGGCTGGCGCGGTCGCTGGCGATCGAGCACGGGTACAGCCTGTACGAGAGCCTGCGCGCCGCCCATCACCAGATCCGGAACAAGTCCCGGCGCGACGCCATCGCCGGGACCGTTGCCGAGTACATCCGTTCCGAGCACCAGGACGAGCGGCTGGCGAAGATCGCCGAGACGACGTACGACCCGGACCGGCTGGCCGGGATGCTCGAGGAGCGGATCAACTACGAGGTCATCACCAGCAAGCTGACCAAGGCGATCTCGCCGCCGCCGGAGCCCGAGGAGCGTCCCGCCGTACCGGCCGCGGTCTGGGTGCTCGAGGGTGGGCAGCCGCGCCGGGCCGAGGGCACCGGGGTGTCGTTGCGCGACGAGGACGCCTGGACCGGCGAGCTGATGGCTGTCGACTACCAGGTCCCCAACGACGAGTCGGTCGCCGAGGCGGTCGTCGTCGAGGACGAGAGCGAGCCGGAGCACGTCGTCCAGAACGGCGCGTCCAACGGTGCGGTGAACGGGTCGGTGAGCGGGTCGGTCACAGGGTCGGTGAATGGCAAGCTCAAGCCGCTGGCGCCGCAGCCGAAGGCCGAGCCGGTGGTGCAGAAGCCGCAGCCGCCGTCGCCGTTCGCGGACGCGACGGACACCCAGCCGCCGGCGCTGATCACGACGGCCCCCGCCGAACCTCCGGTGCGGAAGTCGGTCGTGGACGAGTCGGTGGTGGCGAAGCCGGCGATGGAGTCGATGAAGATCGACGAGCCGGCCGCCGAACCGACCGCACTGGAGAAGAAGCGGATGCGGGCGTGGGCGCTGCTGTCCGACTGGCCGGAGGGGCACGAGCGTACGGCGAAGAAGCTCGCCGACGCGATCGCGTCCAGCGAGCCGATGGCCGCACGCTTCATCGAGCAGTACGAGGCCGAGCACGGCCTCGCGTTCACGTCACAGAACTGACGGACCCCGCGCCGGCCGCACCCCGGCGCGGGTTCAGTTCCCGAGGTTGACCGGTAGTTCCGCGAGGCCGCTGACCAGGACGCGGCGCCACTCGAGGTCCTCGGCCGGCTTGGCCAGGCTCATCCGCGGGAACCGTCGTACCAGGGCCAGCAACGACTCCTGCAGTTCGATCCGGGCCAGCTGTGCCCCGAGGCAGAAGTGCGGCCCGAACCCGAACGACAGGTGCTTGTTGTCCTTCCGGTCCAGCCGCAGCTCGTCGGGAGCGTCGTACGCGCGGGGATCCCGGTTGGCCGAGTTCAGCGCGGCCATCACGCCTTCCCCTGCCTTGATCCGTACGCCGTGCAGCTCGACGTCCTCGAGTGCGACGCGCAACTGGCCGACCTCGCTGAAGCGGTTGAAGCGCAGCAGCTCCTCGATCGCGGACGGGACCAGAGTGGGATCGGCGACCAGCTTGGCCCAGTTTTCCGGCCAGCGCAGCAGGGTCGCGACGCAGCTCGAGATCTGGTTCGCCGAAGTCTCGTGGCCGGCGACCAGCAGATTCACACCAAACGCGATCAGCTCTTCCTGGCTGAGCCGGTCGCCCTCCTCGCGGGCCCGGACCAGTTCGTCCAGCAGGTCTTCCGCGGGCTGGTCGGTGTTCGCCAGCTTCTTCGTGACCAGGTCCTCGATGTACGCCGTCAGGTTGGTCATCGCGTCCTCGACCAGGTCCTTCTCCGCCATCTTCATGCTGTACCCGAGCTCGGTCCACTCACGGAACTGCGCGCGGTCCGCGTACGGCACGCCGAGCAGTTGGCAGATCACCTGGATCGGCAGGGGCAACGCGACCAGTTGCCGGATGTCCGCACCGTCGCCGGCCGCCGCGACATCTTCCGCGAGCTGAGCCGACAACTCCTCGACCCACGGCCGGGTCTGCTCGATCTTCCGATGCGCGAAGGTCGGCACGACCAGCCTGCGCAACCGGGTGTGCTCGGGCGGGTCGGTCGTGGTCAGGCTGTTCGGCATCGGCTTCGCCAGCGCGACCCGGGGTGCTCCTTGCTTGACCACCGCGGCCCGCGAGAACCGCGGGTCCGCGAGCACCATCCGTACGTCGTCGTACCGCGTCACCAGCCAGACCTCGGCCCCCGCCAGCGTCCGCACCCGAGCCACGGGACGGTTCTCCCGCAGCTCGGCGAACGTAGGCGAGGGATCGAACTGAAAGGCATCCTCGAACGGAATCTCCAGCACCGGCTCCGACATGTCTTCGACCCTAAGCGACTTAGGTAACCCTTGCCCGCTGCTCAGCGAGTCGATGGGGAAGGGCGGGTCGCGATGGTCGGGACGATGAAGGCGGCTGCGATGAGCAGCATCAGGACCGCGCCGATGAGGGATCCGATGGTGATGCCCTCGACCGCGGGCAGGGTGCCGCCCAGGCTGAGCTCGGCGTCGACGTTCGGCGAACCGTCGGCGTTCATGATGACGACCGACCAGTCGCCTCCGACGGCCTTCCAGTCGAGGGTTGTGGAGCCGGAAGCGGCCCAGAACGACTGGTCGGCGGGTGTGGCAAGGGGCTTGTCTCCGGCGTGTGCTGTGGTCGACAGCTTGAACGGATCGACGTCGAAGTCCGCGACCTCGTCGTGGCTCACGCCGTTCAGGTACGTCGCAACCTCGGCAGCCGGACCGATCCCGACGAACACCGGCGTGCCGTTCTTCGACTCGATGTCGATGCGGACCTCACCGAGGAAGTCGTCGGCGTACAAGGCGTCCGGCCCGGTGCCCCCGACATCGAGTGACGGCGCCAGCAGAGCGTAGGAGCTGGTCGTGACGCGCTCGGGCCCGGCGGTGAAGTAGCCGTTGTCGCGTTGCTGCTGCGCCCAGAGGCCGAAGCCGCCGATCGCGAACAGGATGAGGCTGACCATGCCGAAGAAGGCGCCGACGACAACCAGCAGAGTACGGCGGCCGCTCCACGAGCGCTGGACTGTTGGCGTAAGGCTCGGTGTGGTGGTCATGAGACTGTCTCCTTGGCATGGGTTGGGGGCTGGTTGTCGACTGCGGCGGCTGGTGCGGGGCTGGTCCAGAAGCGGCGGCTCACGATCAGGAGCCCGATGGCGACTGCCCACCACACGCCGACGTACAGCCAGGTCTCGCGGGTCAGGTCGGCGGAGCCGGTCGGCCAGAGTTCGCTGGTGTTGACGCTGCCTTCGGTGGCGTGGGCGATGAGGGTGATGAGCACGCTGCCGGCTGCGTGGTTGAACAGCCACGCGTACCAGAACGTGACAGCGACGGTGGTCAGGGCCTCGAAGGGCTGGAGCCCGAACGAGGAGATGAAGAACAGCGGCGCGTGCCAGCCGGTGATCGCCACGGCCAGGATCGCGGTCGCCGCGAGCGGAGTGCGGGTGGCCTGCAGCTTCGGCTGCGCGTAGCCGCGGAAGCTCGGTTCCTCACTGAACGGGCCACCGGTCGGGTCGACCATGATCATGCCGACGACCATCGCCAGGCCGTACCAAGGCGTGAACTGCCCGGTGTTCGGAACCGGTGCGCCCAGCGCCTGGTTGAGCGAGATCGTGACGAAGTGGACGGCGAGCGGTACGGCGATCGCGACGAGATACCAGACCCAGCGGACCCGCCAGCGGATCACCCGGGCGCCGAGGGCTCGCAGACCGGCGAGGCCCTCGGTGAGGAACACGATGACGACGGCGGCGACCAGGGCGCCCGGGGCGAAGAAGCTCCCGAACGGGACGGCTCCCCAGGCGAGGACGTAGGCGAGCACGAAGAAGCTGAGCACGGGGTGATTGCGGATGAAGGTCATGACGGTTCTCCTGCGGATCGGGGGCGGCTGTGGACTTGGGTCTTGGTTCGGCCGGCGTGGAGGCTCGGGGTCGTTCTGGATCACGCGGGACTTGTGCACTGCTCCTCCAGGGACTCGGTCTACGTCCGAGACTCGCGCTCCTGGGCGCGTTCGGGAGACCGGTCGACCGGTGGAGGAATGGTTCGGGTTTCTGGTGTCAGGCGCGCAGGTAGAGCAGCACGGCCAGCACCCGGCGGGATTCGCTGCGGGTGGACGGGATGCCGAGCTTGGTGAAGATGCCGGACACGTACTTCTCCGCGGCGCGGAGCGTGATCGTCAGTGCGTCCGCGATGCCCTGGTTGGAGGCGCCGGTCGCCATCAGCTCCAGCGCCTCGCGCTCGCGCGGCGTGAGCACCGCGAGCGGATCGTCACCACGCCGGCGCTTCAGCAGGGTGGAGACGATCTTCGGGTCGATGGCCGAGCCGCCGGTGGCCACCCGCCGTACCGCGGCGACGAAGTCCTCGACGTCGCTGATCCGGTCCTTGAGCAGGTAGCCGACGCCCTCAGCGGACTCCGACAGCAGCTGCATCGCGAGACCGAGTTCGAGGTACTGCGACAGCACGAGTACGCCGACCCCCGGATACTGCGCGCGGATCTGCAGTGCGGCGCGCATCCCTTCGTCGTTGTGCGTCGGCGGCAATCGGATGTCGAGGATCGCGACCTGCGGCGGGAAGCTGCGGACGTACCGCAGCAGGTCGTCGGCGTTGTCGTACGCCGCGACCACCTCGAGGCCGGCGCCAGTCAGGATCCGGGTGAGCCCCTCGCGCAGCAGCACGCTGTCCTCGGCGATCGCTACTCGCACGGGAACTCCGCTTCGAGCCGGGTCCCGTCCCCGGCCGGGCTCCAGATCCGCAGCCGGCCTCCGACCGCCTCGACCCGATCGGCGAGTCCGCGAAGCCCGGTCCCGCGCTCGGTGTCCGCCCCGCCGACGCCGTCGTCGACCACCTCGACCACGACCGTGTCCGCCGAGCGCGTGACGTGGACCGAGGCCACGGTCGCGTGGGCGTGTTTGGCGATGTTGGTCAGGCTCTCGCTGACGACGTAGTACGCGGCGACCTCGATCCGCTCGGTCAGCCGTCCGCCGACCGCGACCTCGAGTTCGACGGGTACGGCGGCCTGTGCGGCCAGCGACTCCAGCGCGACGGCCAGCCCGTGACCGGTGAGTACGGCAGGATGGATGCCGCGGGCAACATCTCGCAACTCGTCGAGCGAGACGCTGACCTCACGCTTGGCCTGCAGCAGCCGTTCCGAGGTCTCGCCCCCGGAGCTGCCGGCGAGCAGACCGAGTTCGAGCGACAGGGCAACCAACCGCTGCTGGGCGCCGTCGTGGAGATTGCGCTCGAGTCGCTGCCGCTCTTTCTGGCCGGCGTCGATGACCCGGGCCCGTGATCCCTGCAGCTCTTGCAGCCGGGCGCGGAGTTCCACCTGGAGGCGGTTGTTCTCCAACGCGATGCCCGCCGCCGCGGCGACGGCGTCCAGCAACTCCCGCTCGTCCTCGAGCGACCGGTCGAACTCCAGCGCGATGATCGGTTCGCCGTCCCGGTTGATGACCCGCGTCGCCCGCCCGTCCTCGGCTCCCCGCAACGTGATGGCCCGTCCCTCGTGGTCCGCCCAGGTGCCGTACTGGGGCAACCAATACGCAAGCGTCAGGGAGGGATCGTGCAGTGCCCGCGCCAGTGGTTCGCGCAGATCGTCGGCCGGGTGGGCGCGCAACTCCATCAGGAGCGCGCCGACGTCGGTCCGGGCCAGCCGGGCATCCAGCAGGCCGAGCAGGAACGCGACCGGGGCGAGCCCGAGTGCGGCGAAGGCGATGTGGCGGACAGTTTCGATCTGCGGCCAGCCGCGCAGACCTGCGATGAACAGGACGGCGAGGGCGATCAATGCGAGTCCGAACGTGTCCACCAATAGCGTCACCGGACGTCTGCGCGTGCCGCCCGCGGCAGGTCGTCGTACGAAGAGCAGAACGGTGCCCGTCAGGAGCAGAACGCTCATGGTGATCAGCTGGACCTGTTCGATCCGGGCCGCCAGGAGAGGTCTGGTCGCCACGGTGAAGAGGCTCTCCGGATTGATCCCGAGCACGATCTTCGCGAGCTGCAGGACCACCGCTGTCACGTAGCCACAGACGACGACCAGCTGGCGGGGACGCCCGACCACCCGTCCGGTGGGGTAGGCGAGGAACACGTGCAGGAACATCGCTGCAGGCACAAGGTCGAGCAGATGACCGATGGAGAGCAGGGCAGGCACCGTCGACCACTGCAAGGCGGTCAGGGCCATCACGAATCCGGTCGCGATCATCAGGGGACCGAGCCGGCTGTCCGGCCGGCGCCACCAGGCGATGGTCCCGCTGATCAGGTAGGGGATGGTGATCCAGTTGAACAGCAGCGCCTGCAGGCCGGGCCGCACCAGTTCGTCGCCCGCGAGCGCGAGGGCGACCGAGACGACCAGCGTGCCGAACCCGGCCACGACGGTCGTCCACAACGCCCACGGCCCCGGGCCGCGGGCCGGTTCTGCCAGGGCCCCCCTCGCCACAACCCGTCACCCACCCTCTACCGCCAGCCTGCGCCCGTTCACCGGTGCAGGCAATGCGTGAGGTACCTAAGGACAGGAGGTGGTCCCGTCGGTGACGGGACCACCTCGCTGCGTGAGCCTGCGGCAGTCCGGCCGGCCGGACTACCTCCTGTCCTTCGGTACGGGTGCTACTTGGTGCCGAAGGTGTAGATGGTGGTGGTCGCGTAGGTCTGGCCGGGGCGGAGGACCGTGGACGGGAAGTTGGGCTGGTTGGGGGAGTCCGGGAAGTGCTGGGTCTCGAAGGCGAAGGCGTCGCCCTGGCGGTAGGCCTTGTTTCCGATGCCCAGGAACGTGCCGTCGAGGAAGTTGCCGCTGTAGAACTGCGCGCCCGGTTGGTCGGTGTGGACCGTGACGGTGCGGCCGTCCTCGGGCTCCCAGAAGCGGGCGGCGAAGCGGAGGCCGTCGTGATCGGTCTCGCCGCCGAGGACGAAGTTGTGGTCGTAGCCGCGGCCGACGATGAGTTGCGGGTGGTCGCCGCGCAGCCGGGCGCCGATCGCGGTCGGCTTGTTGAAGTCGAACGGCGTACCCGCGACCGGGGCGATCTCACCGGTCGGGATCAGGCCGGCGTCGACCGGGGTGTACGACGGTGCTTTCAGCTCGAGCACATGGCCGTCGATGGAGCCGCTGCCCTCACCCGCCAGGTTGAAGTACACGTGGTTGGTCAGGTTCACCACGGTCGGCTTGCCCGCGACGGTCGCGTGGTAGTCGATCCGCAGGTTGTCGCGCCGGTCCAGCGTGTAGGTCACCGTGGTGCTGAGCTCACCCGGGAAGCCCATCTCGCCGTCCGGGCTGACGTAGCTGAACGCGACCCCGACCGAGTCGTCGGTGCGGACGGTCTTGGCCTTCCACACCTTCTTGTCGAAGCCGATGGTGCCGCCGTGCAACGCGTTCTCGCCGTTGTTGACCGGGATCTGGTACGTCGTCCCGTCCAGCGTGAACCGGCCCTTCGCGATCCGGTTGCCGTAGCGGCCGATGGTGGCGCCGAAGTACGGGCTGAGGGCCGCGTAGTCGGGCAGGTTGTCGAAGCCCAGGCTGATGTTCTTGGTCCGGCCGCGCCGGTCCGGGGTCTCGACCCGCTGGATGGTGGCACCCCAGGTCAGCATCGAGATCGTGACCCGGCCGTTGGTGAACGTGTAGACGTCCACCGCAACGCCCTCCGGGGTGGTGCCGAACGGGTCCTTGCGGATCTCCAGCTTGCCGTGGTGTGCGCCCATGGCGGCCAACTTATCCGGCGTACCAGCGGCCGAACCGGTCTGGGTGGTCGCCTCCGCGGTACTGCTCAGAGCGCCCGCGGCGGCGGCACCCAGACCCAGGGCGCCGGCCGTACGCAGGACCTGGCGGCGGGGCAGGTGGTCGGGCATCGCATTTCCCCTCACTGAGTCGACGGTCGTCGGCGAGAGCGTTTCCACGCCGACCCGGGCACGATACGCACGGGTGTCCAGTGTTTGGAACAGTTCGTAACAGTTTGAATTCGTCCGATGACTGCACGGGGATCGAAAGGTACGCCGCCCGCTGACCGGATCGGTCCGGTCCCGGCCCCGATCGGGTCTTCTCCGGTACGCCGGCAGCACGCGAGCATGGACGGTATGAGCGCAACCGCACTGATCGTGATCGACGTCCAGGAGTCCTTCCGCGTCCGGCCGAACTGGCAGGCCGTCAACCACCCCGATATCGCCGACCGGGTCGGCCGCCTGGTCCGCGCCGCCCGGGACCAGGGCGACCTCGTCGTCTGGGTGCTCCACACCGAGCCGGGCACCGGCGGCGCGTTCGATCCGGCCAACGGCCACGTCCGGCTGATCGAAGGGCTCGAGCCGATCGACGGCGAGCCGGTCATCACCAAGACCTCGCACAACGCCTTCACCACAACGAATCTGCAGCAACTCCTGACCCAGCACGGCGTCACCGAGTTGGTGATCGGCGGCATCCGGACCGAGCAGTGCTGCGAGACCACCACCCGGATCGCCTCGGACCTCGGATACGACGTCGTGTTCGTCACCGAGGCCACGGCGACGACCCCGTTGCCGCACTGGACGATGCCGGGCGACGCGACGCTGGACGACATCCTTGCGGATCCGCGCACGCTCAGTCCCGAGCTCGTCACCGAGCGGACCGAGTATGCGCTGGCGGGCCGGTTCGCCACCATTCGGACACTCGACGAACTGACCGGCGTACCCGTGTCATCCTGACCAGATCATGAGTAGTACTCGGGTCGTCTTCCTGCTGGTGCCGAAGCTGCACCTGCTGGATCTGGCCGGGCCGGCGCAGGTCTTCTCGACCGCGAACGATCTCGGCTACGGCTACCAGCTGAGCTACGTGGCGGAGGTCGAGGAGATCGCCACGGCCCAGGGCGTGCCCGTGAAGGCGCGGCTGGACTGGCCCGACCTCGATCCGGGCGACCTGATCGTCGTACCCGGCTGGCGGTCGCCGCGGTTGTCGCCGCTGCCGCCGATCGGGCCCGAGACCAGGCAGCGGTTGCGCAATCATCACGCAGCCGGGGGATCGGTGGCCAGCGTGTGTTCCGGTGCCGATGCACTCGGCGCCGCTGGGCTACTCGACGGCCACCGCTACACCACGCACCACGACCTGACCGAGGAGCTGGCTGCGCGGTACCCGAAGGCGACCATCGTGCGGGACGTCCTGTACGTCGTGGACGACCGCGTCATCACCTCCGCCGGGATCGCGAGCGGGATCGACCTGGCGCTGCACCTGGTCGCGGTCGAGCGGGGCGCCGAGGCGGCGGCCCGGGTGGCGCGGGAGATGGTCGTGTACGCGCGGCGGAACGGCGACGAACTGCAGGACAGCGTGATGCTGCGGCACCGGGGTCACCTGAGCGACCTCGCCCACCGGGTGCAGGACGTCATCGACGCCCGGTACGCCGACCGCCTCCTGCTCGCCGAGCTCGCGCACGAGGTGGGCGTGAGCGAACGGACCCTGACCCGGATCTTCACCAATGCCACGGGTCTGACCCCGCTGCGGTACCAGCAACTCCTCCGCCTCGAGCGGGCCGAACACCTGATCGGCCACGGTGCCACCGTCGAGGCAGCCGCTCGCACTGTCGGCTTCGAGGATGCCCGGATGCTCCGCCGCCTCCGCGCCCGCACCGCGGAACCGGTCGCGGGGTAGACCTAGGTCCACCCGGCCGGGGGACTCAGCGCTCCTGAGTTCCGCCCGCCGTCCCACGAGGCTCGTTGTGTCCGGAACAACGAGAGGTGGGGACAGCGTGAGCGCTGGTGGCGTGACCGTGCGGGTTGCACGGTGGAGTGCGATCCATCCATGGCGAGCGATCGGCCTTTGGCTGCTGCTCGTCGTCGTCGCGGTCGGGATGTCGGTGGTCATCCCGAAGCAGCAGATGCAGAGCAAGGACACCTGGGTCGGCCAGTCCGGCCAGGCAGCCGAGATGATCGAGCAAGCCGGGCTGGGCGACCGGCCCGCGGAGACCGTCCTCCTGACCGATCCCGACGGTCCGCTGGACAAGACGGCCGCGACGACCGCGATGACCCAGCTCCGGCAGAAACTCACCGCACTGGACTCGGTCCAGGGGGTCGGTCAGCCGGTCTGGGCGAAGAGCGGCAAGGCCGCCTTGCTGCCGATCGAGCTGAAGGGAACGGCGGACGACGCGGCCGACGCGATCGAGAAGGTCGTCGCCACCACCGCCGAGGTGCAGCAGGCCAACCCGGACCTCAGCATCGCCCAGGCCGGCACGGCCTCACTGGACGCGGGAATCTGGAAGCAGGTCGGGTCCGATCTCGCCAAGGCGGAGAAGCTCAGCCTGCCGATCACGTTCGTGCTGATGCTGCTGGCGTTCGGTGCGCTGATCGCGGCCGGGATCCCTGTCCTGCTGGCGTTCTCGGCGGTCGGCGCCGCGCTCGGCTTCTACGCGCCGCTGTCGTTCCTCTTCCCCGACGGCGGGTCGGTCGCCAACGTCGTCCTGCTGATCGGCATGGCGGTCGGCGTCGACTACTCGCTCTTCTACCTCAAGCGAGAACGCGAGGAACGGCGCAAGGGTCGCAGCACCCTGGACGCCGTCGAGATCGCCGCGGCGACCTCGGGTCACTCGGTCGTCGTCTCCGGCCTCGCCGTGATCGTCTCGATGGCCGGCCTGTACGTCGCTCAGGACATGACATTCGCGTCGATGGCAACGGCAACGATCGTGGTCGTCGCCGTGGCGGTCCTCGGGTCCTTGACCGTGCTGCCCGCGCTGCTCGCGAAGCTGGGGCACCGGGTCGACCGGCCCCGCGTCCCGCTGCTCTGGCGGCTGAACCGGCGCATCGGTCCCGGCGGGATCAGCCGTCGCATCCTGGCTCCGGTACTGAGCCATCCGCGGGCGGCACTGTCCGTGTCGATCCTCGCCGTGGCCGCTCTCGCCGTACCCGCACTGGGGATGAAGACCGAGCCGTCCGACCTGAACACGCTGCCCCAGAGCATCCCCGAGGTACGCACGTTCAAGGCCCTGCAGGAGAACTTCCCGTCGCAGGGCGGTCTCTCGTACGACGTGGTCGCGCGTGGCGAGGATGCGGTGTCGGCGTTGACCGGGCTACAGGAATCCGCAGTACGCAGCGGCAAGTTCGTCGTACCGCAAGGAGACTCGATCCGGCAGGCGGACGGGACCGCGGTTCTCACGCTGGTGTCGGTCTTGCCCGAGAGCAGTGCGAACGCCGAGACCGCGTTGAACCAGTTGCGGTCGGACTTCGTACCGGCCTCGCTCGGGTCCGTGCCGACCTGGGCGGTCGGCGGGGAGCAGGCCGAGTCGGTTGACTATGGCAACAATCAGCGGGACAAGCTGCCGTGGGTGATCGCGTTCGTGCTGGCGCTGACGCTGGTGATGATGGCCATCACGTTCCGGAGCGTGGCGATCGCGGTGCTGACCACGGTGCTCAACCTCGCCTCGGTGGCGGCGTGCTTCGGGGTACTGGCGCTGGTGTTCCAGCACAGCTGGGCCGAAGGGCTGCTCGGTTTCACGTCCTCGGGCTTCGTGGTGTCGTGGATCCCGCTGTTCCTGTTCGTGATCCTGGTCGGGCTGTCGATGGACTACCACGTGTTCGTCCTCGGCCGGATCCGCGAAGGAGTGGCCGAAGGGCTGACGCCTCGCGAGGCCGTCCGCAAGGGCGTCACCGAGTCGGCCGGTGTGGTGACCAGCGCGGCCGCGGTGATGGTGTCGGTCTTCGCCGTGTTCGCCACCCTCGGCATGCTCGAGATGAAGCAGATGGGCATCGGCCTGGCCGTCGCCGTCCTCATCGACGCGACCCTGGTCCGGATCGTGATGCTTCCCTCCGTCCTCGTCCTCCTGGGCCGCAAGGCCTGGTGGCCGAACCGTCTCCACCGCCAGGCCGCAACCAGTGTTCCCGACCGGGAACTCGTGCCGATCAGCTGAGCTTGGAGGCCGCCGTCAGTTTGCTGACGGCGGCACTCAGCTGTCCGGTCAGGAGCAGGTGCTCGGCGTCCGACGTGAGTTTGGACGCCGGCTCTGTGACGTTCTGACCGATGTGGTTCTGAGCGATCCAGCGGGCCGCTCCGACAACCGCATCGCCCTCGGTGAAGGAGTCCGCCTTGGTGCGCTCCAGGTACATGGCGGACTGGGTCAGAGCGGCGAGGGCAACAGTTGCCTGGGGCCCTGACCAGTCCTTCGCCTGGAGAGCTACCGAGGCGGCGACCGCGGCGGCCAGGGCATATGGATCGTGCTTCTGCAGAAGGGTGTTCCGGGCCTCCGTCAGCTTCTGCCGAGCCGTCGCCTGGGTGGTCAAACCCCAACCGTAGGGGTACTGCGGATCGTAGGAGGCGTCACCGACGTTCAGCGGCTCCTGCGCTTCCGCACGCGGCCAGGTGACCGGCAGCCGACCGGTGAACGGCCGCTTGCCGAACAGGACGTCCGCGACCCCGGCGCCCTCGGTGCCCGGCAGCCACGACGCGACCACCGCGTTCATCTTGCCGAGCTGATCGGCGATCGCCTGCGGACGGCCGGACACGATCAGCACGACGCACTTCATCGCGCCGCACACCTTGTCCACCGCGGCCTTGTCGGCGTCCGACAGCAGCAGGTCGTGACCGTTGCCGACGTCACCGATCCCCTCGGCGTACGGGCGTTCGCCGACGACGACCACGCCGACGTCGTGACCCTCCAGCGGAGCCGAGGCATCCGCGCTGAACGTTGCCGTCGGCACCACCTGCTTGATCCCGTCCAGGATTGTCGTACCGGTGGTCGTCGTACCGGAGCCGCCCTGCCAGGTGATGCTCCAGCCGCCCATCTGGTTGCCCAGGTCGTTCGCGTTGCTGCCGGCCACGTAGACCTTCGAGGTGGATGCCAGCGGCAACAGGTTGCCGTCGTTCTTCAGCAGCACCTGGGACTTCGCGGCCGCCTCGCGCCCGACCGCACGATGTGCGGCCGACCCGATGTCAGCGAGGTGCGACGTGTCGGCGTACGGGTGCTCGAACAGGCCGAGCTTGAACTTCTCGGTCAGGATCCGCCGGACCGCGTCGTCGACCCGGGCCATCGGCACCCGGCCGGCGGCGATCTCGTCGGTCAGGCCCTGGGTGAAGCCCTGGTAGTTGGTCGGCACCATGATCATGTCGAGCCCGGCGTCGATCGAGGTCCGGATGTCGCTCGCGTAGTCGCCGGGCAGCTGGTCGATCGCCTGCCAGTCGCTGATCACGAACCCGTCGAAGCCCATCCGCTGCTTGAGTACGCCGTTGATCAGCTCGCTGTCGCCGTGCATCTTGACCGGAGCCTGGCCATCGATGGCGACGCTGGAGTACGACGGCATCACGGTCCCGACCCCGAGATCCACCGCCGTTCCGAACGGCGCCAGGTGCAGCGTCTCCAGCTGCTCACGGGTGACCTCGGTGATGCCTTGGTCGATCTTGTAGCTACCGGTGGTCGACGATCCGTACGTCGTACCGCCGTCGCCGACGAAGTGCTTCGCGGTCGCCAGCACACGGGTGTTCTGTGCGAGCTGGCTGCCGTCCGCCTTGCCCTGCATGCCGGTGATCACGGTCGCCATCGACTGCACCAGCGCCGGGTCCTCGCCGTACCCCTCGTACGCCCGGCCCCAGCGGTCGTCGCGGACCACGCAGACGCACGGCGAGAAGTCCCACGGGATGCCGGTCGCGCGCACCTCGGTCGCGGTCACCTCGCCGGTCCGGCGGGCCAGGTTCGGATCGCGGGTCGCGCCGATGCCGATGTTGTGCGGCAGGATCGTCGCGCCGACCACGTTGTTGTGCCCGTGCACCGCGTCGACACCATAGATCAGCGGGATCTGGAGCCGGGTGGCCTGGGCGTTGAGCTGGAAGTTGTCGATCATCGCCGCCCACGCGGCCGGGGTGTTCGGCGTCGGCACCGAGCCACCCCCGGACAGCAGCGAGCCGAGCGCGTACGACGCGATGTCGGTCCGCGAGCGGAGTGCGTTGCGCTCGGCCTGGGTCATCTGGCCGACCTTCTCGGCCGTCGTCATCCGGGCGAGCAGGTCGGCGACCCGCTTCTTCACCGGGAGCTTGCTGCTCAGGTAGGGCAGGTCGTGGGCGTTGATGACGACGACCGGCTGAGTCGACGGTGCCTTCGCGCCGGTGACGGTGAGCTCGAGCGGGATGGTCTCGGCGGCCTCCGCGGAGTGGTCCTTGCGGGTGGTGACGGCCACGGTCTGCGCGGTGCCGGACGCCGTACCGGCCGGGAAGGTGATCGTGCCGGTGACCGGGTTGTAGTCGTCGGCGCCGGCGGACCCGGTGCCGGTGCGGTACTCGACGGTGACCGGCTCCTCGAGCGGGGTGCTGCCGGTGGTCGCGACGGAGATCTTGACCTGCGCGGTCCCGCCTTCCTTGACCGGGTAGACGCCGGCATCGGTGCCGACGCCCGCCTTCAGTGCGGGATCGGCCTTGCCGTAGACCTCGACCTGGTCGATCGCGAACTCCCCCGGGGACCCGACCGGCATGGTGATCGCGTAACCCCACATCTGGGTCAGGTTCAGCACCTGGTCGATGCCGCCGACCGGCTGGAAGTCGGTGCGGTAGACCAGGTCGCTGAACGGGATCTCGACCAGGTGCCAGCCCTGCCAGTCGTCGGTGAAGCTGGTGTTCCACAGTTCGGAGGCCTCGGCGTTGGCGCCGCCGTCCTTGATCTCGAAGAAGATCCGCTTGCCCGAGCCGGGTGGCAGTGGTGCGGTGTTCTGGCCGTACCACCAGAACCGGATGCCCTTGTGCGCGGACCAGTCGCCGGGGTTCTGGTCGAACGTCACGTCGTGGCTGAATCCGCCGTACCCGCTGATGTTGTAGGTGCCGTGCAGCACCTTCTCGCCGGACGGCGCGTCGGCGCGCGCCTGCAGCTCCATCGTCGGCGGGTCGTCGGCGTCGCTGCCCCAGCCGAAGATCCCGGGGTTCGGCGGAAACGCGAACGGCTCCGCGCCTTCGAACGCGGCCAGCACGATCGGCGCCGGGTCGTCGGCGCCCACCGCCGGCAGCGGGAGTAGCCCGGTGATCAGGGCCGCTGCCGCGACCAGTGCTGTCTGACGGAAACCACGCATGGCCGACTCCCCACTCCGCGCGAGCCTCACACCCGCGTTCGGCCCTGACTCTCAGCTCTCCCCACCCGCCGGTCAAGACCTCAGCGGTTCCGGAACTAGAGCGCTCTCACGATCGGCCGCATGTGCGCGCGATCTCCGTCCTGAAGGCAGAAACGAACGAGCTCGGGCGCCTCGACCTCGACCTCGCCGATCGTGGTGGTGCGGCGCTCGGCCACCCAGTCGATCAACTTCAGCGGGTTCGCGATATCGGAGGTGAAGTGCAGCAGGTTCAGGTACCAGATGTCGCGGCGGCCGTGTGGGCGCTCGAACCAGTCGTCGGGGCCGAGCTCGGTGGCGAACCGGTCCATGAAGGTGTCGGCTGCTCCGTCGAGGGGGATCGCGGAGGCCATCACGGATCCCGGGGTGAGGGTGAGACCGGTGACACGGAAGCGAGTCGACCCAGCGGTGGCCCGCCGCAGAGCGGACAGATAGCGCTCGATCGCGGGGTCGTCCGGCGCGATGGTGGCGCGGTAGCCCTCCAGGGCGCGGACGGTGAGGTGGGCCGATCCCAGTTGACCGGTCTGCCAGTGCCCCAGGCCGGCCAGTTCCGCCGCCTCGGCTGTGACAGCGTCCAGGCGTTGGGCGAGGTCGCTGTCGGTCGGTGGACGCAGTATGACGCTGACGGGCCAGCGGCCGCCCTCGCGGGGAGGTTCGTCCCGCTGGTGGTCTCCGCGGGCGATCAGGGGTACGGCGGTGGCGAACAGGTCGTCGAACTTGGTCACGGGCGGTACGACGCCGGACGGGATTCAGAAGTTGGAGTGGTCTGATTGAGAACGAATTCAGTAGCCAGAGTGATGGACCCTGACCGGCGTGGCCGGAAAGGATAAGGGCATGACTACACGTTTCGGGATTTTCGTACCGCAGGGCTGGAAGATGGATCTGGCGCAGATCGCGGATCCGGTGGAGCAGTGGGAGGCGATGACCGACGTCGCCAAGCGGGCCGATGAGCAGTCCTGGGACTCGATCTGGTTGTTCGACCACTTCCACACCGTGCCGGAGCCCAGTGACAACACCACCTTCGAGTGCTGGAGTGCGACCGCCGCGCTGGCCCGCGACACCAGCCGGGTGAACATCGGCCAGATGGTCGGCTGCAACGGGTACCGCAACCCCGCGCTGTACGCGAAGATCGCGTCCACCGTCGACGTCGCCAGCCACGGCCGCCTGTACGCCGGCATCGGCGCGGGCTGGTACGAGCACGAATGGAAGGCCTACGGCTACGAGTGGACCGACATCCCGCCGCGGATGGCCGCGTTCCGGGAGGCCACCGAGATCATCTACAAGATGTGGACCGAGGACAAGCCGGTCTACAACGGCAAGCACTACTCGATCAACGAGCCGATCAACGAGCCGAAGGGCGTGCGCAAGCCGCACCCTTCGTTCTGGATCGGTGGGGGTGGCCCGAAGGTCACGCTGAAGCTGGTCGCGCAGTACGGCGACGCGGCGAACATCGGCGGGGGCAACCCCGAGGTGTTCAAGGAGAAGGCGGCCATCCTGCGGGGCCACTGCGAGACCGTCGGCCGCGACTACGACGAGATCATCAAGTCGACCAACTTCAACGTGTTCCCGATCGACAAGGGTGACGACCCGCAGAAGGCGACCGAGAAGGCACTCGGCCCGATGAACCGGGAGAAGTTCGACCGGGACAACCTGATCGGCACCGAGGACGAGATCGCCGACAAGGTCGAGGCCGCACTCGAGGCCGGCGCCGACTATGTCATCTTCTACGTCCCCGGCGTCGCCTACGACCTGGATCTGATGGACCGCGTCGAGCAGGTCACCAAGCGTTTCGCCTGACCCCTTACCCACGGAGGCGGGGCTGACCAGAATCGGCCATGGCGGGAGTCCGTCACCGGCATCGGTGGACCGGGCCGGGGGCGACTGACAGGCTCGCGAGGATGGCCTCGCGAGGGTCGGGGCATCGGGAGGACCGCCCCGTGACTACTCGATCGCCCCGCCTCACCGCGGGCCTGCTCGCGACGGCGGTGGTCGCCGGTTCCCTGCTGCTGGCGACCACCCCGGCCCACGCCGGAGCCACGACCGCGCACGCGACGCCGGCCGGCAGCACCCACCGGATCACGCTGGTGACCGGTGACGTCGCCGAACTGACCACGAGCTCCAACGGCCAGGTCTCGGCCCATCTGACCAGCGACGAGCCGTACTACTTCGGCAGCTTCGACGGCGACCTCAGCGTGGTCCCGGCCTCGGCGTACCCACTGCTGAGCGAGGGCCGCCTGGACGAGCGCCTCTTCAACCTCACCGACCTGGTCGAGCAGGGGTACGACGACGCGAGCAGCGACGAACTCCCGCTTCTCCTGGCCGCGCCGTCGACCCTGCGCAGTACGCCGGCCGCCCCGCAGGCAGCGACCGTACGCCGTACTCTCCCCAGCGTCGGCAGCACCGCGGTCAGCGTGGAGAAGGCCGACGCGAAGACGTTCTGGAACAGCATCAGCGGCCCGACCACCTTCAAGACCGGTAGCCAGGTGTCCAAGATCTGGCTCGACGGCCGGACCGAGGCGACCCTCGACCAGTCCACGCAACAGATCGGTGCCCCGGCCGCCTGGCGGTCCGGGTACGACGGCCAGGGCGTCAAGGTGGCGGTGCTCGACACCGGCTATGACGCGGGCCACCCGGACCTCGCCCAGCAGGTTGTCGCGTCCCAGAGCTTCGTCCCGGACCAGCCGGTCCAGGACCTGCACGGCCACGGCACCCACACCGCGTCGATCGTCGCCGGCCTCGGTGCGGCGTCCGACGGCGAGCGCAAGGGGGTCGCACCGGGCGCCGACCTGCTGATCGGCAAGGTGCTCGACAACAGCGGCAAGGGTCTCGACTCCGAGGCGATCGCGGGCATGGAGTGGGCGGTCCAGCAGGGCGCCAAGATCGTCAGCATGAGCCTTGGCGGCAAGCCGTCCGACGGCTCCGACCCGATGAGCCAGGCCGTCGACAGGTTGTCAGAGTCGAGTGGTGCGCTGTTCGTCGTTGCCGCAGGCAACGCCGGTACGGAGGACTCCGTCAGTTCACTCGGTGCGGCGTCGGAGGCGCTGACCGTGGGCGCCGTCGACCGTGACGACAAGCTGGCGAGTTTCTCCAGCCGTGGTCCGCGGCTCGGCGACGGTGCGCTGAAGCCCGAGGTGACCGCGCCCGGCGTGGAGATCGCGGCCGCCCGCGCGGCCGGCACCGAACAAGGCCACGTGCTCGGCCAGTACTACACAAGGCTGAGCGGCACCTCGATGGCCACGCCACACGTGGCCGGTGCCGCAGCGATCCTGGCCCAGCGGCATCCGGACTGGTCCGGTCAGCAGCTGAAGGCCGTGCTCGCCGCGACAGCGGTGCCGTCCAAGGACGCGACCCCCGCCCAGCAGGGCCTCGGCCGGATCGACATCCCGAACGCCCTAGACCCGGTGATCCTGCCGGATGCGGCCAGCCTGTTCTTCGGTGATCTTTCCTGGAGCGGTACGACGGCCCCGGCGCCGGTCAGCCGTACGGTTGCTTATCGCAACAACTCCACCCGGGAGGTGACGCTGGACCTGAGCGTCGGCGCGCAGTCGCCCGGCAAGGTGAACGCGGCAGTCACGGTGAGCCCTGCGCGGCTGACCATCCCAGCCGGCGGTACGGCGTCCGCCACCGTCACCCTCGACCTTGCGAAGACCCAGCCGGCCAAGTACACCGGTGTGCTCACGGCCCGCAGCGGCCACACGTCGTACCGGACGGGGCTGGGGTTCGCGGCCGGTGGGCGGCTGAACTCCGTGACCGTGAAGGCGATCGGTCGCGACGGCAAGCCCGCCAGTCTCAAGGGCGGGTCCAGCGGCGTGCAGCTGTGGAACCAGGACACCGGCGCGGTGAAGGTGGTCGCCTTCGACAGCGCCACCGGCAGCCGGACCCTCGAAGTACCGACCGGACGGTACGCCGTCATGGTGTTCGTGGTCGGCGCCGACCAGGCAGGCTGGTCCGAGTCTTACTCGTTGCTCGGTGATCCGGACGAGTGGATCGACGGCGACCGGACCTTCAGCTTCGACGCCCGTACGGCGAACAAGGTCACCATCAGGACCCCGCGCCCGGCCGACGCGCAGAAGGTCGGGTTCGCCTGGCACCGCTCCGTCGGCGCCCGTGACGCGGTGTCCGGCTGGACGGTGCCGCAACGGGCCACCGGCGGCATCTACGTGCAGGACTTCGGGAAGGTTGCCAACGGCACCTTCCAGGTCGTGCAGCGGTGGGATCTCGCTCAGCCCGAGCTGACCGCCGACGTCACCGGTGTGGACGGGACCTTCCGGTTGCCGACCCCGAGCGAGACGACGTTCGACTCGTCGTACGTCGGCAGCATGACAGTGCCCCTGGTGAACGGAGGCGACGGGACGGCAGCCGAGCTGGCCGGGACCAAGGATGCCGCGGTTCTGCTGCGCTTCCGGGGTTCCGGTCAGACGGCGGCGCAGATCACCGCGGCCAAGGAGGCGGGGGCACGGTTCGTCCTGATGTACAACGAGATTCCTGGCTTCTGGTCGACCAGTTCCAACCAGGGCGTCCCGTTCTATCTGCTGCGCGCCGAGCAAGGCCGGCAGTTGCTCGACGTGCTGTCCAAGGGCCCGGTGTCCGTGCAGCTGAACGGCTTGCGTGACAGCACCTACCGGTACGACGTGGTCCTCGGGCCGTCGGTCGTACGCGGTCCGCTCACCTATGACGTCGCGAAGCTGCGGCCGGCTGTGGTGACCACGGACTTCCAGCGCAACGACGCGTTCAAGCTGCACAACGACGAGCGGATCGCGCACCTACCTGGTGTGCCGGCCGGCCTGAGCGCGATCCGTGGCGTCACCGGACCGGTCACGCGGACCGACTACCTCGCCAGCGACGTGCAGGGCGTCCTCTGGGACGAGCAGACGTCGGCAGGGGACTGGAACGAGTCCGGCTTCGAGTACACGATCGCGCGCGGCTACCGCCCGAACGAGAAGGCGAACCGTAGCTGGTGGGAATCGCTGACGCGTCCTGCTGTTCCGGACGGAGGGGGAGCCGGGAACGAGGTGCAGGGCTGGCCGTCGGCGCGGTACGAGAACGCGCTGCGGTTCGCGATTCCGCAGTACGTCAGTGGTGATCGCACCGTCTACGGCTGGGGCGACCGCGGTGACACGACGAGCATGAAGCTCAGCAGCAACGGTGTCGAACTCGGCAGCGAGGACTGGTCCGTCGGACAGTTCGCGGTGCCGGCCAAGGCCGCGTGGTACGACCTGACGCTGGACCAGAAGCGTGGTCCGAGCAGCTGGGCCAAGACCTCGACCGCGACCCACACCGAGTGGCATTTCCTGTCCAAGCCGACCAGCGGGCGATCGGTGCTCCCGCTCGTCCAGGTCGACTACCAACGGGCCGATGACCGGCTCCAGCTCAAGCCGGCGTACCAGCCGGGTGTGCACGGCCTGGGTATCTTCCGCACCACCGCCGAGATCTCGTACGACGGGACGACGTGGCAACGGCTCACGCTGTTCCCGCAGGGACCGGACGGCACGGTCACCGCACGGATCCCGGCCGCGCCGGCGGGAGCGTCGTCGGCGAACCTCCGGGTCACCGCCACTGATCTGGCCGGCAACAAGCTCAGCCAGACCATCGAGAAAGCCTGGACCGTGCAGTGATGTGATCGATCAAAAGGGCGACGCCACGAAGCCGGGGGGAGTTGCTCCGTGGCGTCGCCAGAGGCGCGCCAAGGGAGGGGTGGGGCAGGCGCGCCGGTCTGTGTGGATCAGCTCCCGAGGATGCCTCCACCGAGAACGCCCAGCAGTCCGAGCACGGACAGCAGGTTGCGGATCACCTGGTCGACGGCCGCGGTGCCGCCGGTCTGGTAGGCCGTCACGCACTTCTGCAACTGGTCCTGCGTCGGCGAGGTGATGGTCACCTTCTTCATCTCCGCCTGGCAGTACTGCGTGGCCCTGGTCAACTCGGTCACGGTGCTGCCGACCGTGCCGACGATCAGGCCGGCTGCCGTCTGCAGGGTTGCGACACCCGGCGCCGGCGGCTTGCTCGACGTCGGTGGCTTCGGCGTCGGCGAGGTCGGGTCGTCCGTCGACGGCTGGTCGCCCGGCGTCGTCGGCTTGCTGCCCGGCGGGGTCTTGGTCGGCTGTGTGCCCGGCTTGCCGTCGCCTCCCTGGACCGGCCCTGTCGTCGGCTTCGCAGCGCCCGGGTAGGTGGGCAGGTCGTTCGCCTGCGGCAGGTTGTTGTCGGCCGGGGCGTCGATAGTCGGGTCGCCGACCTGGTCGCCGGCGGTGTCGATGCCCTGGCTGTCGCTCTCGGTCCCGTTGCCGACCGCGATCCAACTGCCACCGGCGTACGCCTTGGCGATGCTGATCACGAGATCGGCGTACTGCTGGGAGTGGTTGTAGCGCAGGATCGCGGAGTTCAGGTCGCTCGCCTTGGACAGGTCGGTCTTACCCGAGCACAGGTACACCGCGGTGGACATGGCCGCGTCGTCGATGTCCTGCGGGTTCCGCACGCCGTCGCCGTCGCCGTCCACACCCATCGACCGCCAGGTGCCCGGGATGAACTGCATCGGCCCGACCGCGCGGTCGAACGCGCCGTCACCGTCGAACGCGCCGGCGTCCGTGTCGTTGATCTTGGCCGTGCGCATGCCGTCCAGCCGGGGGCCGAAGATGCCCGGCACCGCGACGCCCTGGGTGTTCAGCGCGTTGCCGCCGAAGCGGCCGTGGTTCGACTCGACGCGGCCGATCGCGGCCACCAGCGTCCACGGCAGGTTGCAGGCCGGATCGACCTGCGCCATCACCTGCTGGGCCCGGGAGTAGGCCTTCAACGCGGCATTCGGGATCCCGTTGCGGGACAGGCCGGACACGACCTGGGTCGGCTGCTCGCCGGGGTCGACACCGTGGCCGACCACACCCGGCACCGGCACGTTGGCCGGCTCGGCGATCGGCTGCTTCGGTACGACGACCGGACTCTTGCCGGACAGACCCTGCTCCAGCGACGCCGTGGCGATCGCCGGATCATCCGTGGCACTGACGGTGAATGCGCTCGCGAACAACGCCAACGGGATGAGCGGCGCCACCTGACGCCACCCGCTACCCGTGGCGCGGCGCTTGCCCTTCGCCATCGATGATCCCTCCGTGACTCATCGACCTGTCCAGCCCCACGCTGCGGACAAATCATGTCGTCGCTGTCGGTTGCCGTCGTACTGGGTCTAACGTCCAGTCCGTGCGTGGGTTACGCACCGAACTCAGACCATCTACGCCCGGTTACCGGGTACCCATACTGGCGCGTAACAACGCTCCTGTGAACCCCCCGATGGGAACGAACCGGGCTGCCCGCCCATCGGCCCGCCTGGCCGGTCGGGAAGAATGGCGACCGTGCCCGACCACACAGAACAGTCCGCCACGCTCTTCGACAGGGCGTCCGCAGTCACGCCGGGCGGGGTCAACTCTCCCGTACGAGCGTTCCGCGCCGTTGGTGGCGTACCGCGCTTCATGGCATCGGGTGATCGATGTCACATCACCGATGTCGACGGCAACCGCTACCTCGATCTGGTCTGCTCCTGGGGGCCGATGCTGCTCGGCCACGCCCATCCGGAGGTGACCGCCGCGGTCCAGGCCGCCGTCGCCCGCGGGACGTCGTACGGGACGCCGACCGAGACCGAAGTACTGCTCGGCGAGGAGATCGTCGCGCGGACCCCGGTGGACAAGGTCCGGCTGGTGTCGTCCGGCACCGAGGCGACGATGTCCGCGCTCCGGCTGGCCCGCGGGTACACCGGCCGGGCGAAGATCGTGAAGTTCGCCGGCTGCTACCACGGGCACGTCGATGCGCTGCTCGCGCAGGCGGGATCCGGCGTTCTGACGCTGGGCATCCCCGGTACGCCGGGCGTCACCGAGGCGACCACGGCCGACACCATCGTGCTGCCGTACAACGACCAGGCCGCAGTCTCCGCCGCCTTCGCCGAGTACGGCGACCAGATCGCGGCCGTCATCACCGAGGCGTCACCCGGCAACATGGGCGTCGTACCGCCCCGGGACAACTTCAACGCCTTCCTGGCCAAGACCTGCAAGGACAACGGCGCACTGTTCATCTCCGACGAGGTGATGACCGGCTTCCGGATCACCCGCTCCGGTTGGTACGGCGTCGACGGCGTACGGCCCGATCTGATGACCTTCGGCAAGGTGATGGGCGGCGGCTTCCCGGCCGCGGCGTTCGGCGGACGGGCCGACGTCATGGCCCACCTGGCGCCGGAGGGCTCGGTCTACCAGGCCGGCACCCTGTCCGGGAACCCGATCGCCACCACCGCCGGCCTGACCACGCTGCGACTGGCCACCGACGAGGTCTACACCAAGCTCGACGAGACGTCGGCCACCATCCAGCGGCTGGTCTCGACCGCGCTGGACAAGGAAGGTGTGCCGCACGTCATCTCGGCGGCCGGGAACCTCTTCAGCGTCTTCTTCGTGGAGTCGGAGGAGGGACCTGCCGAGATCCGGGACTTCGCCGGTGCGAGCGTCCAGGTGCTGCCCCGGTTCGCGGCGTTCTTCCATGCCATGCTGGACGCCGGCGTCTACCTGCCGCCGAGCGCCTTCGAGGCCTGGTTCGTCAGCGCCGCCATCGACGACGACGCGCTGGCCGAACTCGAGTCCGCCCTGGCCCTTGCGGCAGCCGCGGCGGCCGCAGTACCGAACTGAAGGGAACGGCAGCGGTGACCGAAACGACGGTCGTGCACCTGATGCGTCACGGCGAGGTGCACAACCCGACCGGTGTGCTCTACGGCCGGATCCCCGACTTCCACCTGTCCGAACTGGGCCGGGCGATGGCCGAGCGGGTCGCCGAGTCCGTGAAGGGCCGCGACATCGTCCACCTGGTCAGCTCGCCGTTGGAGCGGGCCCAGGAGACGATGGAGCCGATCGCCAAGGTGTTCGGGCTGACCCCGGACATCGACGAGCGGGTGATCGAGGCCGCGAACCTGTTCGAGGGCAAGAAGTTCGGTGTCGGCGACGGAGCCCTGAAGAATCCGGGCGCCTGGTGGCTGCTGCGTAATCCGCTGAAGCCGTCCTGGGGCGAGCCGTACCAGCAGATCGTCCGGCGGATGCGTGACGCGATCGAGACCGCCCGGCAGAAGGCCGCCGGACACGAGGCTCTGATCGTGTCGCACCAGTTGCCGATCTGGATCGTCCGGTCCGCGATCGAGGGCCGCCGGCTGCCGCACGACCCGCGCAAGCGGCAGTGCAGCCTGGCCAGCCTGACCTCGTTCACCTTCCACGGCGAGTCGATCGTCTCCGTCGGCTACGCCGAGCCGGCCAAAGACATGCTGCCGGTGAAGAACCCGAAGAAGTTCGTCGGGGGCGCGTGATGAAGCGTGCGGCCGCCGTGGTGGCCGGGTTGGTGCTGACGCTGACCGCGTGCTCGTCCGGGCAGCAGGCCGCGGAGAACCGGCAGGGTCAGGCCGGATTCGTGAGCGGGACGCACAACGTGTCCGTCTTCGCCCCGGCCGACCGCAAGCCGGCGCCGGTCTTCACCGGTACGACGCTCGACGGCAAGACCTGGACGCTGTCGGACCACCTGGGCAAGGTGGTCGTGCTGAACGTCTGGGGCTCGTGGTGCCCGCCCTGCCGCAAGGAGGCGCCGGACCTGGTCGCGGCGAACAAGGAACTCGGCCCGTCGGTGGAGTTCATCGGCCTGAACACGCGCGATCTCGACCCGGCGCCGGCCAAGAAGTTCGTCCAGGAGTTCGGCGTGCAGTACCCGAGCGTGTACGACCCGAACGGCAAGTCGCTGCTGCGCTTCCGCGGCCAGATCTCGGCGGCGTCGATCCCGAGCACGCTGGTGATCGACAAGACCGGCAAGGTCGCGGCGCGAGTGATCGGCGACGTGACCAAGCAGACGCTGGTCGGCATGGTCAAGGACGCCGGTTGACCTGATGGGTGAGTGGTTCGCGCAGTCGATGACGGGTTCGATGCTGGTGGCACTGCCGATCGCGGTGCTGGCCGGCGCGATCTCGTTCTTCTCCCCCTGCGTCGTTCCGCTGCTGCCCGGCTACCTGTCCTACGTCACCGGGCTGTCCGCGGCCGAGCTCGGCTCGAAGCAGCGCGGCCGGATGCTGGCCGGGACCGCCTTGTTCGTGGCGGGATTCTCGGCGGTCTTCATCCTGACCGGCGTACTGTTCGGCACCGCCGGCGACCTGCTGATCGAGCACCAGACCGCGATCACCCGGGTGCTCGGCGGGCTGACCGTCGTACTGGGGCTGGTCTTCCTGGGTGGATTCGGGTTCCTGCAGAAGGACGTGCGGGTGCATCGGGTGCCCGCGGTCGGGATCGCGGCCGCGCCGCTGCTCGGCGTACTGTTCGGATTCGGCTGGACGCCGTGTATCGGTCCGACGCTCGGGACCGTGATGACGCTGGCCGCGACCGAGGGCAGCACCGGGCGGGGTGCGACGCTGGCGTTGGTGTTCAGCCTCGGGCTGGGCATTCCGTTCATCGTGGCGGCACTGGCGTTCCGGCGGATGCTGGGCGCCGTCGCGTGGGTCCGGCGGCACCAGGTGCTGGTGATCCGGATCGGCGGCGTACTGATGATCGCGGTGGGACTGCTGCTGCTGACGGGAGTGTGGGATTCGATGACCGCGGACCTGAGGCAGTGGGTCGCCAACTTCGGGTCGGCGGTGTGACGTGACCGACGTCAAGGACCACATCACCGCACCGACCGGCGGCTCCGGGAACGAACCGCCCGCGCTCGGCCTGGTCGGCTGGCTGCGCTGGATGTGGCGCCAGCTCACCTCGATGAAGACCGCGCTGGTGCTGCTGTTCCTCCTCGCTTTGGGTGCGGTGCCGGGATCGCTCATCCCGCAGACCCCGATCGACCCGATCAAGGTGTCGGACTTCCTCACCGCGCATCCGAAGCTCGGCCCGTTCTACGACAAGTTCGGGCTGTTCGACGTCTACAAGTCGCCCTGGTTCTCGGCGATCTACCTGCTGCTGTTCATCTCGCTGATCGGGTGTGTGGTGCCCCGGCTCGGCGTGTACCTGAGGGCGGTCCGGGCCCGCCCGCCGAAGCCGCCGCGCAACCTGAACCGGCTGCCCGGCTACCAGCGCTTCACCATCGAGTCCGAGGGCGACTTCCTGGCGACCGCCACCCGTGAGCTGCGCCGCCGCCGGTTCCGCGTCCAGGCGTACGACGGCGCGGTCGGCGCGGAGCGCGGCTACCTGCGCGAGGCCGGCAACCTGCTCTTCCACTTCTCCCTGATCCTGGCGCTGATCGGCGTCGCCTGGGGTTCGCTGTTCGGCTACCGCGGCACCGTTCTGGTTGTCGTGGGCAACGGGTTCGCGAACTCGCTGGCGCAGTACGACGACTTCGCGCCGGGCCGGGTGTTCGACGGCGACAACCTGCCGCCGTTCTCGCTGACGGTCAAGGACTTCGAGGTGAAGTTCCAGCAGGACGGTCCGCAGAAGGGCGCGGCCCGCGAGTTCAAGGCGCAGCTGAGCTATCAGGAGACGCCGGACGCGCCGGAGAAGTCGTACCAGCTCGAGGTCAACCACCCGCTCAAGCTCGACGGCAGCAGCATCTACCTGCTCGGCCACGGCTACGCGCCGCGGGTCACGGTGCGGGACGGCAACGGGCAGGTCGCTTTCTCCGGGCCCGCGCCGTTCCTGCCGCAGGACAGCAACTTCTCGTCGTTCGGCGTGATCAAGGCGCCGGATGCGCGGCCGATGCAGCTCGGCTTCGAGGGTTTCTTCCTGCCGACCGCGGTGATCGACCAGCGCGGCCCGGTCTCGGTCTTCCCCGACGACCTGAACCCGGCGCTGGTGATGACCGGGTACTACGGACGCCCGCAGCCCGAGACCGGGAAGCCGGAGTCGGTGTACCAGCTGGACAAGTCGAAGCTGACCCAGTTCGAGAAGGACGGCGACAAGCTGCGCTTCCAGCTCGCGCCCGGGCAGACCACGACGCTGCCGGACAAGGCCGGGTCGATCACCTTCGACGGCTACAGCCGCTGGGTGAAGCTGCAGGTCAGCCACACCCCGGGCACGAATCTGGCGCTGGGGGGCATCCTGCTGGCCATCCTCGGCCTGATGGGCTCGCTGTTCGTGCACCCGCGGCGTACCTGGGTGCGCGTCCGCACCGAAGACGGGCGTACCGTTGTCGAGGTCGCGGGTCTGGACCGCGGACCCGAGCGGGGGCTCGGCGACGAGATCCGGGCCATCACCGACAGCCTGAAACCAGAACCAGACCGATCGAGCACCCAGGAGCAGCCATGAGTGCGGAGACTTTCGCGCACGTCTCCAACCTGGTCGTCCCGACCGCCACGGTGATCTACGCGCTGGCGATGATGTCGCACGCGCTCGAATGGGCGCTCGGCCGCGCTGTCGTGGTCAAGGACGCCGAGGTGAAGCAGGACGTTCTGGTCGCGTCCGGTGGCGAAGGGGTCACCGCCGGCACTGCTTCGGGCGGTACTGCTTCGACCGGCCCTGCTTCGGGCGGTACTGCTTCGGCCGAGGTGGCCGAGCCCGCCGTTCCTGGGGCGGAGCGGATGGAGGCGGCGAGCCGGATCGGGCTGACGCTGACCTACCTGGCGTTCGTGCTGCACCTCGCGGGTGTGGTGACCCGTGGTCTCGCCGCGGGGCGGGTGCCGTGGGGCAACATGTACGAGTTCTCGATCACGGCGTCGCTGGCTGTCGCGGCCGTGTACCTGATCTTCGTGCAGCGCTACAAGCTGCAGTGGCTGGGGCTTGGCGTGACGCTCGTGGTCGCCGCCGTACTCGGACTCGCGACGCTCGCGCTCTACACCCCGGCCGGTCCGCTCGTGCCGGCGCTGCACTCGTACTGGCTGGTCATCCACGTGTCCGCGGCCGCCATCTCCGGTGGCGCGTTCACCATCGGCGGCCTGGTGTCGGTGCTGTACCTGGTCAAGGCCCGTGCGGAGCGCCGGGTGCTGGCCGGCGGCACGATGTCGGCGTCGCTGCGGCGGCTCCCGAGTGCCGAGGCGATGGACGGTACGGCGTACAAGGTGCTCGCGTTCGCCTTCCCGCTGTGGACCTTCGGCGTCCTGGTGGCCGGGCCGATCTGGGCGGAGTACGCCTGGGGCCGGTACTGGGGCTGGGACCCCAAGGAGGTCTGGTCGCTGGTCACCTGGGTGGTGTACGCCGCCTACCTGCACGCGCGGGCGACCGCCGGCTGGCGGGGCCGGAACGCCGCGACGATCGCGATCGTCGGGTGGTTCGTGTTCATCTTCAACTTCGTCGGGGTGAACCTGCTGGTCTCCGGTATGCACTCCTACGCCGGGGTGTGAGATGAAGGAGTTCGCCATCTACACCGGCTTGCGGGCCGGGTTGTTCGCGGTCTGCTTCGCCGTTCTGTGGTTCGCGCTGAGCGCCCGGCTGGGTGTCTTCCCGTTGTTGCTGCTGGCACTGATCCTGTCCTCGATCCTGTCCATCTTCGTACTGCGCGCCGCCCGCGAGCGGCTGGCCGGCCAGATCGAACGCCGGGCCTCGAGGATGTCGCAGCGGATCGAACAGGCCCGCTCCGCCGAAGACGACGACTGACCCACCACCCCACCCCGTCCCCACCCGCCCCCGCGCCGCCCCGTCCCCACCCGCCCCCGCGCCGCCCCGTCCCACCCGGCCCCGCGCCGCCCCCGTCCCACCCAGCCCCGCGCCGCCCCCGCCCCACCCCGCCCCGCGCCGCCCCCGTCCCACCCGGCCCCGCGCCGCCCCGCGCCGCCCCCGCCCCACCCCCGCGCCACCTCGCGCCGTCCCACCCCACCTCGCGCCGAGCCCGCCCCCGCCCGCATCTGATGGGTTGACCCATCAGAGGGTGGGTTGGCGTACCGCACGCGACTAGCCAACCCACCATCTCCTGGGTGAACCCATGGGGCGGAGGCGGCGCGTGGGTGAACCCATGGGGCGGAGGCGGCGCGTGGGTGAACCCATGGGGCGGAGGCGGCGCGTGGGTG
>NZ_JBFAKS010000028.1:30278-130022 GCF_040655855.1 Kribbella sp. NPDC050281
TGGGTGAACCCATGGGGCGGAGGCGGCGCGTGGGTGAACCCATGGGGCGGAGGCGGCGCGTGGGTGAACCCATGGGGCGGAGGCGGCGCGTGGGTGAACCCATGGGGCGGAGGCGGCGCGTGGGTGAACCCATGGGGCGGAGGCGGCCCGCGATCACGCGGACGTACGCCGTACCACTGGTTCAACTGGTACGGAGAGTGACCTAGGCCACGGTCAGGTTCTTGGCAAAATTGTTTGTGCAACCCTTCACATGAGTCGTAGAGTCGTGGATAGAACGAAACCGTTTCGTTCTATCTGCTACTACGAACTCACACAGGGTGATCATGGTCGAGACAGCCGGAGTGCGGCACCGCCCGCGGGTCGAGGGTGGTCGTGAGGAAGAGATCCTCGCCGCGACCGTCGCGCTCGTGGCCGAGCTGGGGTACGACCGGCTGACCATGGACGCGGTGGCGACGGCGGCGAAGGCCAGCAAGGCGACGCTGTACCGGCGCTGGACCAGCAAGGCCGAGCTCGTGGTGGACGCGGTCAGCCGGGCGAAGGGGTGCCCGATGCCGGAGAACGTCGACACCGGCAGCCTGCGCGGTGACCTGATCTCGCTGGCGTGCGGCGCCGGTGGGTTCACAGACGAGATGCCGATGTCGGTGATGGCGGGGCTGCTGACGGCTCTGCAGCACGACGCCGAACTGCAGAACGCGTTCCGGGAGCGGTTCCTGGCGCCGCGATTGAGGCTGGTGGCAACGGTCTACCAGCGTGCGGTCGACCGCGGCGAGGTCAGCCCGGACATCGACGTCGAACTGCTGGCCAACACGCTTCCGGCGGTGATCATCCACCATGCCTTCCTGCTCGGCGTCGAGCCGACCGACGACCTGATCCTCCGAGTGATCGACAACGTGATTCTGCCTGCGGCGCGGGGGTCGCAGGCGAGCTGACCGGTGAGGGGCCGGTCCGCGACCACTAAGCAGTTACGCCCAAGAGGGGAATAGTTCTATGTCCGAAGACGTCGTCAAAGCTGATCCGCCCGAGGGCCGGCCGGTTGACGCGGTGACGGAGACCGGCCACGGCCACCGGAACCTCGGTATCGCGCTCGCGCTGATCAGCATGGCGCAGTTGATGGTGGTGCTGGACGGCACCATCGTCAACATCGCCCTTCCGCACATCCAGACCGATCTGGGCATCAGCAACGCCTCGCTGCCGTGGGTGGTCAACGCCTACGCGCTGGCCTTCGGCGGTCTGCTGCTGCTCGGCGGCCGGATCGGGGACATCCTCGGCCGCCGCAAGGTGTTCATCTTCGGCGTCGTGCTGTTCGGTGTGGCGTCGTTCATCGGCGGCATCGCACAGAGCGAGAGCGTGCTGCTGGCCAGCCGGATCCTGCAGGGTCTCGCCGCCGCGGCGGCCTCGCCGAACGCGCTGGCACTCATCACCACCACCTTCCCGGCCGGCAAAGAGCGCAACCGCGCGATGGGCGTGTACGCCGCGATGTCCGGTGCCGGTGCGGCCGTCGGCCTGATCCTCGGCGGTGCGCTGACCGAGGCGTCCTGGCGGTGGACCTTCTTCATCAACACGCCGATCGGCCTGATCGTGGCGGTGCTGGCGTTGCGGTACCTGGGTGAGTCGGCCCGGCAGAGCGGGAAGTTCGACCTGCCCGGTGCGATCACCGGCTCGGTCGGTCTGGCCGGTCTGGTCTACGGCCTGAACCACGCGGCCTCGGACGGCTGGGGTGACCCGGTGACGCTGACCTTCATCCTCGGCGGTCTGGCGCTGATCGCGACCTTCCTGCTGATCGAGGCCCGGTCGAGGCATGCACTGATGCCGTTCCGGATCCTCGCGAACCGGACCCGCGGGGTCAGCTTCTTCGTGATGCTGGTGGTCGGCGCGGCGATGTTCTCGATGTTCTACTTCCTGGGCATCTTCGTGCAGAACATCATGGGCTACAGCGCGCTGAAGACCGGCTTCGCGTTCCTGCCGTTCAGCCTCGGCATCGTGGTGGCCGCGCAGGTCGCCTCGACACTGATCGCCCGGATGGATCCGCGCTGGATCGCCGGTGCCGGTGCGGTGCTGGTCTCGGGTGGGATGTTCGGGTTCAGTCGGCTCGACGTCGACTCGTCGTACCTGACCCATCTGCTGCCGTTCATCCTGCTGCTGTCGTTCGGCATGGGCCTGATCTTCGTGCCCCTCACGCTGACCGCGGTCAGTGGCGTCGCGAACGAGGACTCCGGTGTCGGCTCCGCCGTACTGAACACGGTCCAGCAGATTGGTGGTGCGGTCGGCCTGGCGCTGCTGGGCACCATCTCCACCAACGCGATCAAGGGCAAGTTCACCGAGCTGTCCCCGGGCCTGCAGAAGGCGGCCGAGTCCGGTCAGTCGCCGACCCAGCTGAAGCAACTGGAGGGTCACTTCACGGCGATCGCCACCACGCACGGCTTCACCCGCGCGTTCCTGTGGTCGACGTTCCTGATGCTCGGCGCGGCCGTGGTCACGCTGGTCGGCCTGTCGGTCAAGTACAAGGATCTGGCCAACGACAACCAGAACGGTCCGGTCCACATGGGCTGATCCAGCCCGCGAGTCTCGAAGGGTCCGCTTTCCACGGGAGGAGGGAAAGCGGGCCCTTCGTCGTACCTGAGCCTCAGAGCTGCCTGCGCATCACGAGCTCGCGGCGGACGCCGTCCGGCATCAGGTCGCCGAGCTCGTCGGTGTCGGCGAAACCGTTGCGGAGATAGAGCTTGTGCGCCGGATCATTGCCGTCCGCAACGGACAGCTTCAGGACCCGGGCGCCGGTGCCGGCGGCCCACTGCGCGATGGCGGTGATGAGCGTGTCGCCGACGCCGAGGCCCCGGCCGGTCGGGGCGATCCACATCGACACGAGCTCGGCCGTGCCGGTCTCCTCCCCGGGGAACCCGCCGACCATGCCGACCGGCGTACCGTCCAGACTGGCGATCACCTGGTAGGCACCGGGTGCGCTGAGCCGTTCGCGCCAGCGTTCTTCGGGCGCGTCGACCCAGTCGGCCAGCTGGGAGCCGAACGCGTACGGCGCTTCCGTCAGCGCGGCCACCCGGAGGTCGCGCCAGAGTTTCCAGTCGTCCGCACCGATGTCTCGTAGCTCGATCACGGAGGACAGGATCCAGCGTGCGGGCGGCCGGCGCCACTCAGTTTCGGGGCGGGATCCTGGACGAGACCCAGTCGCGGACGCCGCCCAGGCCGTCGCTGAGATCGCGGAGGAGCTTGGCGAGCGGGTCCTGCGAGCGGCTGAAGGCGTCGGAGTACGACTTGGCCGCGTTCTTGGCCTCCTGGGACATGGAGGCGGTGGCGTCGTCCTGGCGCTTCGGGTAGGTGCCGGACACGATCGAGGTGTAGTCGCCGTCGTCCACCCAGCGGCGCAGCTCGTGCGCGCGGTTGACAGCCATCGGGTGCGACTGTGCCTCGAGCAGCAGCAGCTTCAGCACGCTGTCGCGCAGGTCGCCGGCGCTCTCGTACTCCGTCCCCTGCGCCAGGAACGCCGTGGTGTCGAGCTCACCGAGCTGGCCGCCGCTGGCCAGCTTCATCTGCACGCGGAGAGGGACCGCCGGGTCCTGGACGGCCAGCAGGCCGGCCCGGTCGCCGGAGAGCTCGGCCTTACGGGACCATTCGTGCAGCGCGGCGATGATCGCGCGGATCCCGAGCGCGCCGATCGGCATCCAGTTGATCGCACCGGTCAGCCGCATCAGCCAGAGCAGCAGTGACTGGTACAGCGCGTGCCCGCTCTGCGCGTGGCCGAGCTCGTGTCCGAGGATGAACCGCAGTTCCTCCTCGTCCAGGCCCTGCAGCAGCGCGCTGTTGACCACGATGAACGGCCGGTCCATGCCGATCGTGACGGCGTTCCAGATCGGGTTGTTGGCGATGTACAGCTCGGGCAGTTCGCGGACGTCGAGGGTGCTGGCGGCCTCGGTGTAGAGGCGGTGCACCCGGGGGAACTGCCGTTCGTCGACCCGGATCGCCCCGCCGAGGAACTGCAGCCGGAAGGCCCGCTCGTTGATCATCCCGGACATCTTCCGGAGCAGGTAGTCGAACCCCTTCAGCTGCCGCAACGCCACCAGTGCGCCCCGGTCGGCCGGGTGCTCCCACGCCCTCGAGCTGATGTCGGTCAGCGTGACCCGCTGCCGGGTCGGGCGCTCTTCGTTCTCGCTCATCGTTCCCCCTGCTGACTGGGCCTCGTGTCCGTCCAACCTAGCTCGCTCCTGGGTCGCCGTACCTTCGGATTGAGGATCCAGGCGAGCAGGAGCGGGAGCGGCCAGCTCAGGGGGACGGACCACCAGGACGGGTGCACGAAGAGGATGCCGACCACGCCGGCCAGCGCGAGGGCGGTGCCCCAGAGCCAGTACCAGAAGGCGTTCCATCCGGGGTGGCGGATGCCTCGGCGGTAGCCGACCGCCGCCAGCGTGGCCGTCGCCGGCAGGGCGCTGAACACTCCGAAGGCGACGACGACGGTTGCGATGAGCACGATCTCGCCGGTGGAGAAGTGCGGCTCGAATCCCAGGGGCACCATGGGTCTCATCGTTCCGTCCGGGACACCGGTTGCTCAGCGTAGGAATACTCAAATCGCCTGGTACGCCCTAGCCTGGCCCGCATGAGTGAGGTTGACGTGTGCCGTGAGGTGGACCGGCGCGACGACAAGGCGCGCGCCTGGGTGTCGGAGGCGATCCGGATCGTGGACGCCGACGCGAACCGCAGCGCGGACACCCACCTGCACGTGTTCCCGATGCCGGACGCGCTGGGCGTGGACCTGTACCTGAAGGACGAGTCCGTGCACCCGACCGGCTCGCTCAAGCATCGGCTGGCCCGGTCGCTGTTCCTCTACGCACTGTGCAACGGCTGGATCGGCGAGGGCACGACGGTGATCGAGGCGTCCAGCGGCTCGACCGCGGTCAGCGAGGCGTACTTCGCCCGCCTGCTCGGGCTGCCGTTCGTGGCGGTGATGCCGCGCTCCACCAGCCCGGAGAAGGTCGAGCTGATCGAGTTCTACGGCGGCAGCTCCCACTTCGTCGAGCGGTCCGGCCAGATCTACGGCGAGGCGAAGCGGCTGGCCGAGGAGACCGGCGGCCACTACATGGACCAGTTCACGTACGCCGAGCGGGCCACCGACTGGCGTGGGAACAACAACATCGCGGAGTCGATCTTCGATCAGCTCCGGCTGGAACAGCACCCGGTGCCGAGCTGGATCGTCGTCGGTGCCGGCACCGGGGGTACGTCGGCCACCATCGGACGCTACGTCCGCTACCAGCGGCACGACACCTCGGTCGCGGTCGTCGACCCGGAGAACTCGGCCTTCTTCCCCGCGTTCGAAGCCGGCGACGACGACTACTCCACCGGCCGCCCCTCCCGGATCGAAGGCATCGGCCGCCCCCGAGTCGAACCGTCGTTCGTCCTCGGCGTGGTCGACCGGATGATCTCGGTCCCCGACGCCGCCTCGATCGCCGCGATGCGCTTCTGCTCACGGGTGACCGGGCGGCTGGTCGGCGGCTCGACTGGCACCAACCTGTGGGGCTCACTACGGCTGGCCGCGGAGATGCGGCGTACGGGCGTCCGCGGCAGCATCGTCACCCTGCTCTGCGACAGCGGCGAACGCTACGGCAACACGTACTACGACGACGCCTGGCTACGCACGAGCGGCATCGACATCACGCCGTACACCACCACCCTCGAAACCTTCGCCACCACCGGCCGCTGGCGCGAACCGGGCGAGTAGTCCTTCCCCAGCGTGCTAGGCAGGCGATCCTTCGTCTCGGCGGCGTGAGGGTGGTTGTGCTCGCAGCAATCGGTCGACCAGTCCGTCGACGTAATCGGGCGTGAGTGGGCTCGCGCCGAACAGGACCCGGATGTACAGCGGGGCCATGATGTGGTCGAGGACGTCGAGGACGTCGGGCGGGTTCTCGCCGCGTTCGCGGGCGCGATCGAGCATGGACTCCAGCAGGCGCCTGCGTTCGCCGAGGAAGTCGTCCCGTGCCTGCAGGCCCTGTTGGCCGCTACCGGTCAGGGCGATGGTCAGGCGCAGGACCGCCAGGCCCTCGGGTCCGGTGATCTCGCGGGCCACGGCGGCCGCATAAGTGCGCAGGTCGCCGGCCAGGCTCCCGGTGTCGGGCATCGGCGATCGCGCGTTGAGGCGGGTGAGCGCCACGTCGGTGAGCAGGGTTTCCAGGCTGCCCCACCGGCGGTAGATGCTGCTGTCGGCCACGCCCGCGCGGGCGGCGACGTCGCCGACGGTGAAGCTGCCGTAGCCGCGTTCGCCGACCAGGTCGGTGACCGCCTGGTGCACCGCCGCGCTGACACGAGCGCTGCGCCCGCCGGGCCGCCGGGCTCGCTCTCGATCATCCACGCCTCCACCTTAACGCAGTTCTCGGTTGCGTTTGCACAGCGAAGCACCGTACTGTTTTAACGCAGTAATCGACTGCGTTTAGTTGGCACCAGGTGGAAGAAGGAACACTCTTGAGCGCGTACGAAGACACTGCGACGGCTGCACCGCCGGTGGGTCGATCGAGCCGGGCAGCGTTGCTCGCGCTGACCTGCTTGGGCCAGTTCATGGTGCTGCTCGACAACACGATCGTCGGCGCGGCGCTGCCCGACATGCAGCAGCGACTGCACACCCAGTTGTCCGGCCTGCAATGGATCGTCGACGCCTACGTTCTGCTGGTCGCCATGCTGCTGCTGTCCGGCGGAGTCCTCGCCGACCGGTTCGGCCGCAAGCGGGTGTATCTGGCCGGTGTCGCGGTGTTCACCGCAGCATCCGTACTCTGCTCCCTCGCACCGTCGATCGGTTGGCTGATCACCGGGCGGGTGTTGCAGGGGGTCGGCGCCGCGGCGCTCAGCCCGGCCTCCCTGGCGTTGCTGGCCTCCGCGTATCCCGTGCCTCAGCAGCGAGTCAAGGCGATCGGGCTGTGGGCCGGCATCAGCGGCATCGGTCTGGCCGCCGGGCCTGTGGCCGGCGGAGTGCTGGCAGATGCCTTCGGCTGGCCGGCCATCTTCCTCGTCAACGTGCCGATCGGCGTCGTCCTGCTGCTGGCCGGTCTGCGCGTCCTGCGCGAGTCCCGCAATCCGAGCGCCCCCGCAGTCGACATCCCTGGGACGATCCTGTCCGTCTTCGGGGTAGGGGCAATGACCTACGGGCTGATCGAGGGCGGGTCCCGCGGCTGGACGTCGCCAGTGATCTTGGGCAGCTTCGCCGCCGCGGCCGTACTACTCGCGTGCTTCGTCGCAGTCGAAGGCCGTCGGGTGGCGCCGATGTTGCCGCTGCGGCTGTTCCGGCAGCGGCTGTTCACTGCGGCCAACACGGCGATGGTCGTGGTCGGTTTCGCGCTGATGGGCTCGTCGTTCTTCTTCTCCCAGTTCTTCGTGTACGTGCAGGGCAGCTCGCTTCTGCGGGCTGGCCTGCAGACCCTGCCCACCTCACTCGCGATGGTCTTCGTCAGCCCGTACGCAGGCCGACTCGCCGCGCGGTACGGCTTCCGGATCGTGGTCACCATCGGGCTGGCGCTGGCCGGGCTGGGGCTGCTGACCCTGGGCCTGGTGCACGCGGACACCGGCTACGGGAATGTGTGGTGGCGGCTGGCAGTCGTCGGCATCGGCTTCGCGTTGACGATGTCCCCGCTGACCGGCGCCGCCATCCAGGCGGTCAGCCCGCAGGAGGGAGGCCTCGCCTCGGGAATCAGCAGCACTACCCGGCAGATCGGCGCGGTGCTCGGCGTCGCGCTGCTCGGAGCCATCGTCCGCACCCGGGAATCCGGCGGCGGCTCCTTCGAATCCGGCCTCGACAGCGCCTTCATCGTTGCCGGCGTCGTCACCCTGATCACCGCCGTCTTCACCGGCCTGCGGCTGACGAGGTCCGACCCCACGTAAGCCTTGCCCGGGACCTGCAGGCCATCAGCCGCCGAGAGCGAGGCCGACGGCTAGGCCGATGGCGTAGAGGAGTTCGGTGAGGCCTGTGCCTTTGAGGACGGGGATGAGGGCTGGGCCTACTGCGTCGCTGAGGACCACTCGGATGGACTGGACGGCCAGGGGGATGGCGATGAAGGCCAGGAGGGTCCAGGGGGTTGCGATTGCGGAGACGGCTGCCAGGACGAACGCCAGTACTACGAGGGCGGCGTACAGGCGGCGGGAGTTTGCGGCGCCGAGGACTACGGCGAGGGTGCGTTTGCCTGTGACGGTGTCGGTGGGGATGTCGCGGAGGTTGTTGGCGACCAGGAGGGCGCAGGCGATCGACCCGATCGAGACCGCACCGGCAACGGCCGTCCAGCTCAGCTTCTCCGCCTGGACGTACGTCGTGCCCAGTACGGCGACCAGCCCGAAGAAGAGGAAGACACTGACCTCACCCAGCGCCCGGTACCCGTACGGCCTCTTCCCACCCGTGTAGAACCACGCACCGAGCAGCGACGCCGCCCCAGCGACCAGAAGCCACCAGTTGGAGGTGGCGGACAGGATGACCCCGAGTACGGCGCCCACGCCGAAGCAGGTGAAGGCTGCGGTCTTCACCTGTCCCGGAGTGGCGACCTTGGAGCCGACCAGGCGCAGTGGGCCGACCCGGTTCTCGTCGGTGCCGCGGATGCCGTCGCTGTAGTCGTTGGCGTAGTTGACGCCGATCTGCAGTGTCAGAGCGACTCCGAGCGCGAGCAGCGCCTTCCACCAGACGAAGCCGTCCAGGTACGCGGCCGCACCGGTTCCGACGAGGACAGGGGAGATCGCGGCGGGCAGCGTGCGTGGGCGCGCGCCTTCGATCCACTGGGCAGGGGTGGCCATGACCGTCGATTCTGTCAGCCGCGAGTCGGAGGTCCGAAGCCGGGCCGTACGCTCGGAGTGACATGTCTAGCCTGCGCCTGGTCCCCGGTACGCCGGATGCCGTGTTGTCCGCGTTGAGCGGCGTACTGGATGGCACGGGTACGCCGTTCGCTCCAGTACCGTCCGATCCGGCCGCGGCGGCCCGCGTCAGGCAGGCAGCCGCACCGGACGAGCCGCTGGAGGACGGTTGCGCCGTGGTGCTGACCACATCCGGGTCGTCCGGTGAGCCCAAGGGGGTACTGCTCTCCCGCGACGCCCTGCTCGCGTCCGCGATCGCCACGCACGCCCGCCTCGGCGGACCGGGGCAGTGGCTGCTCCCGATGAAGCCGTACTTCGTCGGCGGCCTGCAGATCCTCACCCGCTCGGTGGTGGCCGGCCAAACACCAGTGATGCTCGGCGAGAGCTTCACCGAGGCGGCCGCGTCGATGGCAGGCTCACGCCGCTACACAGCGATGGTGCCCACGCAGCTAGCGCGCTACCTGGACACCGATCTGGACGCGCTGCGGTCGTTCGACGCCATCATCATCGGTGGCGCCGCCAGTCCGGCCCCGCTGAAGGCTCGTGCTGCCGAGGCAGGGGTGACCGCGATCCCGGCGTACGGCATGACCGAGACCGGCAGTGGCTGTGTGTACGCCGGTGAGCCGCTGGACGGTACGTCGATCGCGCTGGACCACGGGCGGGTCCTGATCAAGGGCACCACGCTGTTCTCCGGGTACCGGCTGCAGCCGGGGCTCACCGCGGAGGTGCTGCGGGACGGCTGGTTCCGAACGCAGGACCGCGGCGAGATCGTGGACGGGCGCCTGCGCGTGATCGGCCGGATCGACGACGTGGTGATCTCCGGTGGGGTCAACGTCACCCTGACCACCGTCCAGGCGCGGCTGCTGGAGCATCCGGGCGTGAAGGACGCCGTCGTGCTGGGAGTGCCGGACTCGGAGTGGGGGACCAGAGTGGTCGCCTTCGTCGTCGGAGAGCCCGGCCGCGACGAGCTGCGGGACTTCGTAGCGGAGGCACTACCGCGGACCTGGGCGCCACGCCAGGTGGTTGCCCTGGACACCTTGCCGATGCTTGCCTCGGGCAAGGTCGATCGGCAGGGCCTGCTGGAGACCGTGCGGTGATCACGTACTCGATCGGCCTGAAGAACAAGTTCCGTGGCATCACCGTGCGCGAAGGCATGCTGTTCGAGGGCCCGGCGGGCTGGGCCGAGTGGAGCCCGTTCCTGGACTACGACGACGCCACCTGTGTTTCCTGGCTGCGGGCAGCCCGCGAGGCGGCTGTCGACGGCTGGCCGGCGCCGGTGCGGGACGTCGTACCGGTGAACTGCACGGTACCGGCGATCGGTCCGTCGAAGGCGGCAGAGATCGTCCGGGCGTCCGGGTGCGGCACGGCCAAGGTGAAGGTGGCCGAGCCGGGGCAGACGCTGGCAGACGACCTGGAGCGAGTGGAGGCCGTACGGGACGCCATCGGCGCGGGCCGCGTGCGGATCGACGCCAACGGCGCCTGGTCCGTGGACGAGGCCGTGAAGAGCCTGAAGGAGTTGGCCCGCTTCGACCTGGAGTACGTCGAGCAGCCGTGTGCCGCCGTGGAGGACCTGGCCGCGGTACGACGGCGTACCGACGTACCCGTAGCAGCGGACGAATCGATCCGGCGAGCCGAAGACCCGCTGCTGGTGAAGAAGCTGGAGGCGGCGGACATCGCCGTACTCAAGGTGCAACCGATCGGCGGAGTCCGTGCCTGCTTGGAGATCGCCGAGCAGATCGGCCTACCTGTGGTGGTGTCGTCCGCACTGGAGACGTCAGTGGGGATCGCCGCCGGCGTCGCACTGGCTGCAGCCCTTCCGGACCTGCCCTACGCATGCGGCCTCGCCACGGTGTCGATGTTCACCAGCGAAGTCGTCGCGGAGCCACTGCTGCCGGTGGACGGCCTCCTGCCGGTCAGACGCGTGCAGCCGGACGCGGCGCTGCTGGCCGCGGCCCGAGCGGATGCGACCAGGACCGCAGTGTGGGAAGAACGCATGACCCGTGTGCAGAAGAGGAGTGCCGGATGAACCCGTCCACAGCGTTCGCGACGGTGGTGGTCGACGAGCTGATCCGGAACGGTGTGCGCGAGGCTGTGGTCGCCCCCGGCTCGCGCAGCGCCCCGCTGGCGTTGGCGTTCGCCGCTGCGGACCGGGAGGGACGACTGCGGCTGCATGTCCGGATCGACGAGCGTACGGCGGGGTTCCTCGCGATCGGCCTGATCCGCGGGACCGGACTGCCGGTACCGGTGGTGACAACCTCCGGCACCGCGGTCGCCAACCTGCACCCGGCAGTCCTCGAGGCGTCGCACAGCGGCCTGCCCTTGATCGTCCTGAGTGCGGATCGCCCGCCGGCGCTGCGGGGGAGCGGAGCGAACCAGACGACGGATCAGTTGAAGGTGTTCGGCTCCGCCGTGCGGCTGTTCCACGAGATGGGTACGCCGGTCCGTGAGGTCGGGCAGGTCGCCTACTGGCGCTCACAGGTTGCCCGCGCCGTGGCCAATGCGGTGGGAGCACGGTCGGCCGATCCGGGCCCGGTGCAGCTCAACTGCCCGCTGTCAGAACCGCTGGTGCCAACCGACGGTCCCGACTGGCCGGAGTCGCTGGCTGGTCGCAGTACTGGGCCTTGGACTGCTGTGCACGCGGCCAGCGGACCGCCGACGGCGGTATCGCCCGGCCCGAAGACGGTGGTGGTTGCAGGCGATGGCGCGTCGCAGGCGGCGCGGCTGGTGGCAGAGTCGGGTCAGTGGCCGTTGTTCGCCGAGCCGTCCAGCCGGGCACGGACCGGTCCGGCGGTCATCTCGGCGTACCGGTTGTTGCTGCAGGCAAACGCTTTGGCCGGCGAGATCCAGCGGGTGCTGGTGTTCGGGCACCCGACGCTGTCCCGACCGGTCTCAAAGCTGCTGGCCCGTCCGGACGTCGAGGTGGTCGTAGTCTCACCGACCGGGCCGTGGCCGGACCCGGCCCGCCGCGCCGCGTCTGTCGTCACCGGGCTGGAGGTCACCGGGGCAGACACCACCGACTGGCTGGAGCGCTGGCAGCGGGCGGACCAACTGGCGCGCCCGGCGATCGACAAGGTCGTAACGGACGGCCTGACCGGACCGGGCGTCGCCGCCATCGTCGGTGAGGCGGTCGGTGCCGACGGCATGCTCGTGGTTGCCTCCTCGAACCCAGTGCGCGACCTCGATCTGGCCCCGGTGGTCCCGATCCGGACCATCGCCAACCGCGGCCTGGCCGGCATCGACGGCACCATCTCGACCGCCGTCGGCGCTGCCCTCGCGAACGCTGGGCCGACGTACGCGCTGATCGGCGACCTGGCCTTCCTGCACGACTCCAACGGCCTGATCATCGGGCCCGACGAGGCGCGGCCCGACCTGCGCATCGTGGTGGTGAACGACAACGGCGGCGGCATCTTCTCCACCCTCGAGCAGGGCGATCAGACCCACGCCACCCACTTCGAGCGGGTCTTCGGCACACCCCACAACACCGACCTCGGTGCGTTGTGCGCCGCGACCAGTACGCCGTACACGCTCGCGGAAACGCCAGAAGCTCTCCGCGCTGCACTCACCCGCACGGTCGCCGGTCTGGACGTCGTCGAAGCCCGGATCCCGCGCACGACCCACCGCCCGGTCACCGAGGCGCTGGTGGCGGCACTCAGCCAGCAGTAACCGCGACCCGGGCCTTCTTCGAGGGCTGCAGCGTCCGCAAGTGGTTGAGCAGCGGCGCGATGGTTGCGATCGCCAGCGCCGTGGTGGTGAGGATCGGGATGGTCGCACCGCGCAGCGACGAGTTGAGTGGCGCGGCGATGGTGAAGATCAGGCTGACCGCGGTGATGGTGGTGGTCAACCGCCGGCCAGGCCGGGCAACGGCCAGGAACGGCAGACACCACAGGAAGTACCAGTCGTGCGCCGTCGGCCCCAGCAGGACCACTGCCAGCAGGGCGATGCCGACGGCCCGCGCCGCGTGATGGATGGACGACCGCAGGCTCAGTACGGCGATCAGCGTGACAGCCAGAACCATGCCGACCAGTCGGACGATCTGGAGCGATTGCTGCGCCGCGGTGTCCTCGCCGAGCCACTCCAGTACGCCGGACGCCGCCATGCCGATCAGATTCGCGATGGAGAACGGCGAGCGGACCAGCCCAGGTACGTCGAGCGCACTCAGCCACCCGGAGCCCACACCTGTCAGTTCGCCGATCGTCACGAGCGTGAGAACCGACACCGCGCCGGCAATCACCAGGCTGGCGAAGCGGAGCGCCCGTCCGGCCAGCGGACTCATCACAGCAGCGATGGCGATGACCACGAGCCCGCCAGGTAGCTTCACCGCAGCCGCAGCACCTGCGATCACAGCCGCCGTACCCCAGCGGCCGGTGAGGGCCAGAGCGAAGGCGCTGCAGGCCAGTCCGAGCATCAGGATGTCGTTGTGCGCGGCGCCGATGCCATGGGTGATCAGCATCGGGTTGGCAACCACCAGCCAGGTCGCGATGGCCGGATCGACGCGGCAGGCCGTCGCCAGCCGTGGCACGGCCCAAGCGATCAGGACGATGCCGAGGACGGCGAGGAGCCGGTGGGTCAGCATCAGGACGTACGGATCCATCGTGAGGTGGGCCATCAGGCCGCCGTACGCGAGTGGCAGCGGCCCGTACGGCGCCGGAGTCTGCATCCACATCGGATCGACCGCTTCGACGATGTGGCCGGACAGCACGCCGGGGCCGACCTCGTACGGGTTGTAGCCCTCGGCCACCAGTGCGCCCTGCGCGGCGTAGCTCCAGGCGTCCCGGCTGAACAGTGGCGGGATCAGCAGCAGCGGTGCACTCCAGTACGCCGCCATCCGCAGCAACGGTGTGCGCTGCCCAGTCATGACCTGGCGCCCCGCCGACAGCCAGGCCCAGGCCATCAGCCCGAGCCCGGCCACCATGAACGTGAGTCCGACCATCCGGCCGGCCAGAGTGGTCCGCAGGTCGCCGGTGATCGGAAGCTCCGCCACCCACGACGAAGGCGGCACCACCGAGGTCACCAGACTCGCGACGGCGACGACGGCGGAGCCGACCACTCCACGGATCATCGGCGAGCGCACAGCCGGAGGTTAGGCAGGCCGGGCGACTCCCCGATGAACAACAACTTGCGTCAGGCGGATTCCTTGCGGAAGGTGCGGGCTCCGACGGCCAGTCCGACGACCGTCAACAGCACGACCCAGAACAGGCCCCACAGCGACGACGAGCTGCTGATGTCCCCGCGGAACAGCGAACGGACGCCGTTCACCACGTGCTTCAGCGGGCTGATGTCGGACAGCCGCTGCAGCCACTCCGGGCCGATCTGCATCGGCAGCAGGATGCCGGACAGCAGCAGCAACGGCATCGCGATGCCGTTGAGCAGCGGGGCCAGTGCGTCCTCGCTCTTCGTGATGAGCGCGACGGAGTACGACAGCGAGGCGAACGTCGCGCCGAGCAGGGCGACGATCACCAGCGACAGCAGTACGCCGCTCCACGGTGCCCGCAGGCCGAGGGGGATTGCCGCGACGAGCAGGAGGATGGACTGGACCACGAGTACGACGACGTCACGCAGTACCCGGCCTGCCATGAGCGCGATGCGAGACGCCGGCGTCACCCGGTCGGCCTCGATCACACCGGCCCGGTACTCCGCGATCAGGCCGAAGCCGACGAACATCGCACCGAACATGCCGAGCTGGACGATCAGGCCCGGGATGAACACCTGGTAGGCGTTGGTGGTCGCGCCCTGGCTGATCTGCGCGGTGATCGGCTTCAGCAACGGGCCGAACAGGAACAGATACATCAGCGGCTGGCTGAGCATCAGGATCGACCACATCGGGTTGCGCAGCGACAGCCGCATGGCCCGGTGGAACACGATCCAGGTCTCGCGAAGCGTGGTCATGCCACCGCCTCCTGCTTCTCCTCGGTCTTGGCCGGGGTGATGTCCTCGTCCCGCAACGACCGGCCGGTCATGCTCAGGAACACGTCGTCCAGCGTCGGGCGGTGCACCTCGACCCCCTGCAGTTCGATGCCCTGGGCATCGATCGAGCGGAGCAACCCGGGCAGCACCGACCCGCCGCGCGGTATCCGGAAGCCGACCACGTCGCCGTCGGTCTCCACCTCGACCGCACCGTCCAGTTCGCTGACGATCTTGCTCACCGTCGGCGCCCGGCCGGCATCGGCCAGACTGAGCCGGACCGCGTCGCCGGAGACCTGCTGCTTCAGCGCCTCAGGGGTGCCGGCGGCAACGATCTTGCCATGGTCGATGACCAGGATCCGGTCGCACAGCGCGTCCGCCTCGTCCAGGTAGTGGGTGGTGAGGAAGATCGTCGCGCCGCGATCGCGCAGGCTGCGGATGTGCTCCCACAGGTTCGCCCGCGCCTGCGGGTCGAGGCCGGTGGTCGGCTCGTCCAGGAAGATCAGCTTCGGCTCGTGGATCAGCCCCATCACGATGTCGAGCCGGCGCCGCTGGCCGCCGGACAGCGTCTTGCACTGCCGCCGCCACAGCCCGGGCAGATCCATCTCCTCGAACAGCCGCTGACCGTCCGCGGCGGCCTTGGCCTTCGGTACGCCGTACAGCCGGGCGTGGTCGACGACCTCGTCCCCGGCGATCGCCTCGGGCAGTGTCGACCCACTCTGCGGCACGTAGCCGATCCCACGCCGTACGCCGACCGGGTCCTTGGCCAGGTCGCAGCCGGCCACCGTCGCGGTCCCGCTGGTCGGCTGGATCAGCGTGGCCAGCATCCGCAGCGTGGTGGTCTTGCCGGCCCCGTTCGGGCCGAGAAAGCCGACGATCTCCCCGTCGGCGACATCCAGATCAACCCCCTGCACGGCCTGCACCGGCCCGCGCTTGGTCTTGAAGGTGCGGACAAGTCCGCGAGCTTCGATCATCATGCGGACAGTCTGAGTGATCAACATTGACTAGTCAATGTTGATCAAAACTCGAATCAGGTCATTTCCCGGAGCGGTCCGGGCTGTCGCCGGAGCGGTCGGGGATCTCGCGCCAGTGGGTGACCATGCCGGGGTACGGTTCCCAGTCGGTCGGTTCGCCGGCGAACGCGTAGGCGCCGTCGGCGACCCTTTGGTGGAACTCCCGGGTCCACTCCAGCTCGCCCTTGTCCCGGGCGGTCGAGATGCGGAACATCTCGACCACGTGGTTGGGGGTGGCGGGGTCCTCGAGGATCTGGCGTTCGGAGAAGGGCTCGGCCTTGAGCCACGACTCCACCTGGGTGATGCGGGCCTCCAGGGCGGCCAGGACCTCGTCCCGGCGCAGCGACCAGAGGAAGGCCAGCGCCGCCTGCATCTTGTCGGGGTGGAAGCTGTCGACCGTCCAGAGCATGCCGCGCAGCAGCGAGAAGTACTCCGTCTCGCCGTCGCTCGTCAGCTTGTAGGAGGTGCGGCCGGGCCGCTGGTCACTCTCCTCGAGCTCCTGCAGGTAGCCGTGCTTGGCCAGCGTCCGCAGCCCGGTGTAGATCGAGCCCGGGTTGATGTTGGCCCACTGTTCCACGTCCCAGGTGAGCAACTCACGACGCAACTGATAGCCGTAGGCCGGCTGGAAGATCCGCACGACCCCGAGCAACAGCAACCGCGTGGTGGACATGCTCGCAGTGTAAATCCGGGCGACCTGAACAGCGGCCGAGGCGTAGTGTCCGGGAGCATGGACGTGCGTGTGACCACCGACGCGGCCGCGTTCGAGCGGACCGTCTTCCCTTTCCTGCAACGCGATCCGGTGCTGAACAACCTCCTCATGAGCAGTGTCCACCAGCGCGCCAACGGCACCGCCATTGCCGAGACCGGCCCGTCGTACTTCGTTTCGGTCCACGACGGCGACGTCGTCGGGGCCGCGATGCGGACGCCGGGCCGCGGGGTCTACCTCGGGGCGTTGCGCGCCGAGTTCGCGGATCCGGTGGCAGACGCGTATGCCGACGTACTGCTGGAACTGGACGGTGTCGAGGGTGATCGGCCGGCCGTCGAGCGGTTCGGGCGGCGGTGGTGCGAACTGCGCGGTGTGCGGGCGACCGAGTCGACGGTGTCCCGGCTGCACAAGCTCGGCACCCTCTCGCCGCTCACCGCGGACGCCGGTCATGCGCGACTGATGCGCGCGGACGAGGTCGACGTGGTCGGCGCCTGGGGACTCGATGGGTTCCCGCGGGAGTTGCGGCTCGGCTACCGGGAGTGGGCCGACCGGCACCTCGAGCAGCAGACCATGTGGATCTGGGAGGCCGACGGGGATCCGGTGAGCATGGTCGGCTACCGGCCGCCGACGTTCGGGGTGTGCCGGATCGGCCCGGTCTACACGCCACCCGAGCACCGCCGGCACGGGTACGCCGGGGCGCTGACCAGTCACGTGTCCGCGAAGGTTCTTGCTCAGGGCAACCAGCTCTGCCTGTTCACCGACCTGGCGAATCCCACCTCCAACAAGATTTACCACCAGGCCGGCTACCGCCCGGTGGCCGACTTCGTGCACGTGGAGTTCGCCGCGTGATCGCCCGCGTCACCAGTGATCCGGCCGCTTTCCGGGATCTCACTTTCCCTTTCCTGCAACGCGATCCGGTGCTCAACTCGGCGCTGCTGACCGGTACCGCGGACCGGATCCGCGGCATCCTGGCCGATCCTGAGCCACCGGTGTTCGTCTCGGTCCACGACAGCGGCGAGGTGGTCGGCGCGGTCCTGGGTACGGCCTTGCGCGGGATCCTCCTGGGCAATCTGCCGGTGGAGCTCGTGCCGGTCGTGGCCGATCCGCTGGCCGAGGCGGCACCGCACTCGATCTGCGTCACTGGCCGGGAGGACGCGGTGCCCTTGTTCGCCGAGCTGTACTGCGCGCGGACCGGGAGAAGTTCGCGCGAGGTCGAGCGGAGCCGGCTGCACAAGCTCGGCCGGTTCGTCGAGCAGAAGGCGGACGGTGCGCCGCGGCCGGCGGTGGAGACGGACCTTGCGGTGCTCACGCCGATGTTCGGCGCCTACCGTGCCGAGGCCGGTCACACTACGGAAGGCGCGGCGGAGGACCGGCGCTGGCTGGAGCAGCGGATCGAGCGCGGACGCCTGTGGGTCTGGGAGGACGAAGGTCGCCTCGTGAGCCTGGTCGGGCACCAGAGCCCGATGTTCGGCGCCGTCCGGATCGGGCCGGTCTACACCCCACCGGAGTCACGCGGCCGTGGGTACGCCAGCGCTCTGACCGCCGAGGTCTCGCGCCGCCTGCGGGAGGCGGGCGACGAGGTCTGCCTGTTCACCGACCTCGCCAATCCCACCTCCAACAAGATCTACGCCGCCATCGGCTTCCACCCCGTCCAGGACTTCGTCGGCCATACCTTCATCTGACGTGCTGGACCCGCGGCGGTTCGTCGTCAGTTGATCTCGAGCGTGTCGCCCGGGGCGAGGGCGTGGTACGGGCGCTCGTCGGAGTTGAGGAAGCGGCCCATCATGCCGAGGCCGAGCTGGCTGAGCAGAGCGTCGTGGATGCCGACGAGCTGCTCGGACTTGATCTCGCGGGCGTAGCCGACGGCCGGCGGCAGCGCGAACCACGGGCCGGAGATCGGCACCAGGTTCGTGTGGACGGCGCGGTCCGGCTGGGTGAACGAGTCGCCCGGGTGATACACCGCGTCCTCGATCAGGAAGCCGATGTTCTCGCACGGAACACCCAGCTCCGGCAGGATCACCGCGTGGTCCTTGCCATAGGCACTGACCCGGAATCCGGCGGCCTCGAACGACTGCCCGCCGGCCACCACGTTCACCCGGTCACCCAGGTCGGTCAACTGCCCAGCGACACCGGAGTTGGTGTAGACCGGCGCGTCCAGCGCCTTCACCCGATCGATGTCGATGTGGTCCTGGTGCTCGTGGGTGACCAGGATCGCGTCGGCCCGCTCGAACGCCGCGTCCTCGCTGAACGACCCCGGATCGACCAGCAGCACCTTCCCGTCCTTCTCGATCCGCACACAGGCATGCGTGAACTTCGTGAGTTTCACCCTCAGTCTCCCAACGCGTCTCTCATCGGAACCAGCTTGGCGTTCGTTTCCGCCAGCTCGGCGACGGGATCGGAGCCCGCCACGATGCCCGCGCCGGCGAAGAGCCGCATCCGGCGTGGGTTGTCAGGGTCGGCCTGGCCACAGCGCAGTGCGATGCACCACTCGCCGTCGCCGGCCGCGTCCATCCATCCGACCGGTCCGCTGAACCGGCCGCGCTGCATCCCCTCGATCTCACCGATCAGGTTGCGGGCGACCGGAGTCGGCGTACCGCAGATCGCCGCGGACGGGTGCAGCGCGGCGGCGAGGCCGAGCGCGGACGCTCCGTTCGCCGCGACACCGGCGACGTCAGAGGCGAGATGCATCACATTCGGCAGGTGCAGGACGAATGGGGTCTCGGGCACCTGCATCGACTTGCAGTGCGGCTTGAGCGCCTCGGCCACCGACCGTACGGCGTACTCGTGCTCCTCGAGGTCCTTGCTCGACCGGGCCAGCGATGCGGCCAGCGCCAGGTCGTGCGCGTCGTCCCCGGTACGGCGGATCGTGCCGGCCAGTACGCGGGACGTGATCAGGCCCTTCTCCCGCCGGACCAGCAGCTCCGGGGTGGCACCGATCAGGCCGTCGACGGAGAACGTCCAGCAGTTCGGGTACGCCGACGCCAGCCGCCGCAACGGCCAGCGCAGATCGATCGGCTGCTCGGCGATCGCGATCAGGTCGCGGGCGAGCACCACCTTGTCCAGCTCACCGGCCGTGATCCGCTGCACTGCGTCCGCGACGATGGTCGACCAGTCCGTTCCGGACCGGGCTCCGTCGGAAAACGTCACGTCGTACACCGGGTTCGGCTCGTTCGCGACCAGCTCGGGCGGCGCGGTCAGCGAGCTGGCCGGCGAGATCGTGGTCACCCAGGTGGTGCCGCCGCGGCGGCCGACGATCACCTCGGGAACGACCAGCTCGCTCGGGTCCTGGTCGGTGAACCCGAACGACCCGAAGCAGACCAGTCCCGATCCTGGTACGCCGACCTCGTCGCGGATCACGGCGGCCGCGACCAGCTCCTTCCACCAGGACACCGCGTCCTGGAAGCGGTTGCTACCGGCAACATCGAGCCGGGCGGCGACGCCCCAGCCGACGTGGCCGTCGCCACGTCGTACCCAGGCCAGGCCGCCCTCGGTGGGCAGATGGTCCATCAGTTGCGCCGACACTCCGTCGACGGGCTGGCTGCGGATCACCAGATGCGGTGCCGGCTGATGACCGGATCGGACCGGGTCAGACAAGCTCACGACTCCACCCCTCGCTAGCGCTCCGGCCCCGGGTCACGGTGGCCGGCCGGCGTACTGGAGATGCACTCACGAGATGCAAGCGTATGCCTGACCGATGTCCAGCGAGTTTCGGCGCCCGTCTGACCCGTGATCAACCTCGCGTCCTGCACCGCCTTCCGCACACCATCTCCGGCGCCCATGCGGGCACCTCGCTGCGTTGGAGGAGCGCCCACGATGAACCCCGCATCGAGGACGCTCCTCCGCCTTGCGATGCACCCACCTGGACACCGGAGCTGGCGCACGGCAGGCGGTGCAGGACACTAGACAAGTGACCCGCGCAGATCTGAGCAAGGAACCACAGGCCGTGGCGGCCATGTTCGACAACGTGGCCGAGGGGTACGACCGGACCAACGCGGTGGCGACGATGGGTCTGGAGAAGCACTACTGGCGGCCGCAGACGCTGGCCGAGATCGCGCCGCGCAAGGGCATGAGGATCCTCGACCTGGCCGCCGGGACCGGCGCGTCCAGCATCAGGTTGCGGGAGGCCGGCGCCGAGGTTGTGTCGTGCGACTTCTCGGTCGGGATGCTGCGGGTCGGCAAGCGCCGCTACCCGGACCTCGACCTGATCGCCGGAGACGCGCTGCGCCTGCCGTTCGCCGACTCGACGTTCGACGTGGTGACGATCTCCTGGGCGCTGCGGAACGTGAACGACGTCACGGTCGCGCTGCGGGAGATGCTGCGGGTGACCCGGCCGGGTGGACGGCTCGTCGTACTGGAGAACTCGCACCCGACCTGGAAGCCGTTCCGGATCGCTTACCTGGAGTACATGATGCGGGCGGTGCCGGTGGTCGCGAAGGCGGTGTCGACCAACCCGGACGCGTACGAGTACCTGGCCGAGTCGGTCCGCGCCTGGCCGGGCCAGGAACCGCTGGCCAGGACCATCGAGGCCTCGGGCTGGACCCGGGTCCAGTGGCGCAACCTGACCGGTGGTCTGGTCGCCATCCACCGGGCGGTCAAGCCCGTGTAATTACGCAAGAAGATCTGCGCGTAATTTGCTTGCAGGCAAGGGAGTCAGGGCCGGTTTCGTGTCCGCGTCAGGCAGTCCTAGACTGTCGGGTGACGAGGCTTAGTGAATCCCTTCACGAGCGCACAGCCCCCAAATCAGGCCGGGAATCGAGATGAGCCAGAGCGTGCCGCACGGGCAGCAGGCCGAGACCGCCGATGTGATCGTCGTCGGCGCCGGACCCGCAGGCTCGGCCGCCGCGTACCACCTGGCCAACGCCGGCCTCGACGTCCTGCTGCTGGAGAAGACGGCCTTCCCGCGCGAGAAGGTCTGCGGCGACGGGCTCACCCCGCGCGGCACCAAGCAGCTCATCAACATGGGCATCGACATCTCCGAAGAGGCCGGCTGGATCCGCAACTACGGCCTGCGCATCCAGGGCTCCGGGCATGTCCTGCAACTGGACTGGCCGGACCTGTCCAGCCACCCGAACTACGGGCTGACCCGGAACCGGATGGACTTCGACGACATGCTCGCCCGGCAGGCCGTGAAGGCCGGGGCGCGGCTGCGTGAGCGGACCAACGTGAGCGGCCCGATCCTGGACGACCGGGGTCACATCGTCGGCGTCACCGCGAAGCCGGTGGACGACAACGGCCGGCGGGCCGGAGACGACCTGGAGTTCCGGGCGCCGCTGGTGATGGCCGCCGACGGCAACTCGTCGCGGCTGAGCATCGCGATGGGCCTGCACAAGCGCGACGACCGCCCGATGGGCGTCGCGGTCCGGACGTACTTCACCAGCCCGCGGACCAACGACGACTACCTGGAGTCCTGGCTCGAGCTGTGGGCCGACGACCCGAAGCAGCCCGGTGGCCGTGTGCTGCTGCCCGGGTACGGCTGGATCTTCGGGATGGGCGACGGCACGGTCAACGTCGGTCTCGGCATCCTGAACACCTCCGACGCGTTCGGCAAGGTCGACTACGCCGACCTGCTCAAGCAGTGGCTGAAGAACACGCCGCAGGAGTGGCAGTTCCGCGACGAGTTCCAGACCATTCCGATCCGTGGTGCCGCGCTGCCGATGGGCTTCAACCGGCAGCCGCACTACACCCGCGGCCTGATGCTGCTCGGCGACGCCGGCGGCATGGTCAACCCGTTCAACGGCGAGGGCATCCCGTACGCGATGGAGTCCGGGGCGTTCGCCGCCGAGGTCGCCGCCCAGGCACTGCGCCGGCAGCCGAACCAGCGCGAGCGTGCGCTGACGGCGTACCCGAAGGCGCTGAAGCAGGAGTACGGCGGCTATTACACACTCGGCCGGATCTTCGTGAAGCTGATCGGAAATCCGGAGGTGATGCGGCTGTGCACGAAGTACGGTCTGCCGCGCACCACGCTGATGAAGTTCACCTTGAAGTTGCTCGCGAACCTCACCGACCCGCGTGACGGGGACGTGATGGACAAGATCATCAACGGTCTCACCAAGCTCGCACCGGCGGCCTGACCGGCGGGGCGAGTGAGCTGAGCCACAGCGGTACTGATAACACAGTGCTGTTCCGAAACAGACAGAACAAGACAGACCACCGGCTGAAGGAGAGGGAGCACGAGACCGATGCACCCTTACGTACCGATCCTCGTTCTCGGTGTACTCGCGGCGATCTTCGTGGCGGGCACGCTGGTGACGAGCGCGCTGGTCGGACCCAAGCGCTACAACCGGGCCAAGCTCGACTCCTACGAGTGCGGGATCGAGCCGACCCCGCAGCCGGTCGGTGGCGGGCGCTTCCCGGTGAAGTACTACATCACCGCGATGCTCTTCATCGTGTTCGACATCGAGATCATCTTCCTCTACCCGTGGGCGGTCGCCTTCGACCAGATGGCGCTGTTCGGGTTGGTCGAGATGGTCATCTTCATCGTCACCGTCTTCATCGCGTACGCCTACGTGTGGCGGCGCGGCGGACTGGAGTGGGACTGAGCTATGGGTGTTGAGGAACAGCTTCCGGCCGGCGTACTGCTGACCACGATCGAGGGCCTGTCCGGCTACATGCGCAAGGCCTCGTTGTGGCCGGCAACCTTCGGGCTGGCCTGCTGCGCGATCGAGATGATGACCACCGGTGCGCCGCGCTACGACGCGGCCCGGTTCGGGATGGAGGTCTTCCGGGCGTCGCCGCGGCAGGCCGACCTGATGATCGTGGCCGGCCGGGTGAGCCAGAAGATGGCCCCGGTCCTGCGCCAGATCTACGACCAGATGCCGAACCCGAAGTGGGTGCTGGCGATGGGTGTCTGCGCGTCGTCCGGCGGCATGTTCAACAACTACGCGATCGTGCAGGGCGTGGACCACGTCGTACCGGTCGACATGTATCTGCCCGGCTGCCCGCCGCGGCCGGAGATGCTGCTGGACGCGTTCCTCAAGCTGCACGACCACATCCAGCACAGCAAGCTCGGCGCGAACAAGCGGGCGGAGCTGCAGGAGCGGGAGGTCGCCGCACTGGCCGCCTCGCCGACGATCGAGATGAAGGGGCTGCTTCGGTGAGTGACACGCAACCGGAGAACCTTCCGGCGACGTCCGCGGCCGGGGACGCTCAGACTCCGGCGGCCGAGGTGGTGGACCAGCGCGAGGGCATGTTCGGTGTCCGCGGCACCGGTGACACCTCCGGCTTCGGCGGCTTGCGCCGCCAGGTCGCACTGCCGGGTGGTACGCCGAAGCCGTACGGCTCCTGGTTCGACGGCGCGACCGAGCGCCTGCAGGGCCTGGTCGGCGACGCGGCGATCGAGAAGGTCGTGGTCGACCGCAACGAGCTGACCCTGCACATCAAGCGCGAGGACCTGGTCGAGGTCTGCCGGCACCTGCGCGACGACGAGGCGCTCCGGTTCGAGTTCTGCTCGGGCGTCAGCGGCGTGCACTACCCGAACGAGACCGGCCGCGAGCTGCACGCGGTCTACCACCTGCTCTCGATCACGCACAACCGGCGGATCCGGCTGGAGGTCTCCTGCCCGGACGCCGACCCGCACATCCCGTCGGTCGTCTCGGTCTACCCGGCCAACGACTGGCACGAGCGGGAGACCTGGGACTTCTTCGGCATCATCTTCGACGGACACCCGGCGCTGACCAGGATCCAGATGCCGGACGACTGGCCCGGACACCCGCAGCGCAAGGACTACCCGCTCGGCGGGATCGACGTCGAGTACAAGGGCGCGGTCATCCCGCCGCCCGACACGCGGAGGTCGTACAACTGATGACCCAGACAGAATCGACACAGTCGGACCCGTACGCGACCACTCGCGACACCACCGAGGGCAAGGTCTTCACCGTCACCGGTCAGGACTGGGACTCGGTCGTCGCCGGCCTCGGCGACGAGCCCGAGGAGCGCGTCGTCGTCAACATGGGCCCGCAGCACCCGTCCACCCACGGCGTGCTCCGGCTCATCCTCGAGCTCGAGGGCGAGACGGTGACCGAGGCCCGCTGCGGCATCGGCTACCTGCACACCGGCATCGAGAAGAACATGGAGTTCCGCTCCTGGGTGCAGGGCGTCACGTTCTGCACCCGGATGGACTACCTGTCGCCGTTCTACAACGAGGCGGCCTACAGCCTCGCGGTCGAGCGGCTGCTCGGGATCGAGGACCAGATCCCGGAGAAGGCCAACGTGATGCGGGTGCTCCTGATGGAGCTCAACCGGATCTCGAGCCACCTGGTCTGCATCGCCACCGGTGGCATGGAGATCGGCGCGCTGACCGTGATGACGATCGGGTTCCGCGAGCGCGAGATGACGCTGGACCTGTTCGAGCTGATCACCGGCCTGCGGATGAACCACGCGTTCATCCGGCCGGGCGGTGTCGCCCAGGACCTGCCGCCGGGTGCGCTGGACAAGATCCGCGAGTACATCACCTGGATGAACAAGCACCTGCCCGAGTACGCCGAGCTGTGCAACGCGAACCCGATCTTCAAGGCCCGGCTGCAGAACGTCGGCTACCTGGATCTGGCCGGCTGCATGGCGCTGGGCATCTCGGGTCCGCCGGTGCGCTCGACCGGGTACGCGCTGGACCTGCGCAAGTCCCAGCCGTACTGCGGTTACGAGACGTACGACTTCGACGTACCGACCTGGGACTCGTCGGACTCCTACGGGCGGTTCCGCGTCCGGCTGCAGGAGATGCACGAGTCGCTGAAGATCGTCGAGCAGTGCGCCGACCGGCTGGCCAAGATGGAGGGCGAGCCGGTGATGGTGGCCGACAAGAAGATCGGCTGGCCGAGCCAGCTGGCCGTCGGCACCGACGGGATGGGCAACTCGCTCGACCACATCAAGCACATCATGGGCGAGTCGATGGAAGCGCTGATCCATCACTTCAAGCTGGTCACCGAGGGCTTCCGGGTGCCGGCCGGCCAGGCCTATGTGGCGCTGGAGTCGCCGCGCGGCGAACTGGGCTGCCACCTGGTCTCCGACGGCGGTACCAAGCCGTACCGGGCGCACTTCCGTGACCCGTCCTTCGCAAACCTGCAGGCGATGCCGATCATGTGCGAGGGCGCACAGGTCGCCGACGTGATCGTCGCCGTCGCCAGCCTTGACCCGGTGATGGGTGGAGTGGACCGATAGATGGCCGAGAATCACGCGACTGCGACCGACGTCCCGGTGCCGTACAGCACCGGTGACTCGAAGATCACCGACACCACGATCGCGGAGATGCGCGAGCTGGCCGCCCGGTACCCGGTCGGCCGGTCCGCGCTGCTGCCGATGCTGCACCTGGTGCAGTCGGTCGAGGGCCGGGTCACCCCGGAGGGCATCGAGGCGTGCGCCGAGATCCTCGGGCTGACCGGTGCCGAGGTGTCCGCGGTGGCGACCTTCTACACGATGTACAAGCGCCGCCCGGTCGGTGACTACCACGTCGGGGTCTGCACCAACACGCTGTGCGCCGTGATGGGCGGCGACGTGATCTTCGACCGGCTCAAGCAGCACCTCGACGTCGGCAACGACGAGACCACCGAGGACGGCAAGATCACCCTCGAGCACCTGGAGTGCAACGCCGCCTGCGACTACGCGCCGGTGATGATGGTGAACTGGGAGTTCTTCGACGACATGACGCCGGAGTCGGCCACCCAGCTGGTCGACGACCTGCGTGAGGGCAACGAGGTGAAGTCCCCGCGCGGCGCGACGATCTGCACCTGGAAGGAAGCCGAGCGCGTGCTGGCCGGCTTCCCCGACGGCCGTGCCGACGAGGGCCCGACCGGCGGCAAGGCGACATTGGCCGGCCTCCGCCTGGCCCGCGAACGCAACTGGACCGCCCCTGGTGGTACGCAGGGTGCCGACACCCAGAAGGAGGACTGACCATGCTGACCCCGGTACTGTCCGACAACTGGGACCAGATCCGTTCCTGGCAACTGGCGTCGTACCAGCGGTCCGGCGGGTACGAAGCTCTGCGTACCGCGCTGCGGATGCAGCCGGCCGACGTGGTGAACGCCGTCAAGGACTCCGGACTGCGCGGCCGTGGCGGCGCGGGCTTCCCGACCGGGATGAAGTGGTCGTTCATCCCGCAGGACAACCCGAAGCCGAAGTACCTGGTGGTGAACGCGGACGAGTCCGAGCCGGGCACCTGCAAGGACATCCCGCTGATGCTCGCCTCGCCGCACACGCTGGTCGAGGGCGTCATCATCGCGTCCTACGCGATCCGCGCGTCGGTCGCGTTCATCTATGTCCGCGGTGAGGTTCTGCACGTCGTCCGCCGGTTGCAGCAGGCGGTCGCCGAGGCGAAGGAAGCCGGCTTCATCGGCACCGACATCCTCGGCACCGGCTACGACCTGGACGTGATCGTGCACGCCGGCGCCGGCGCCTACATCTGCGGCGAGGAGACGGCGCTGCTCGACTCGCTGGAAGGTCGTCGCGGTCAACCTCGGCTGCGTCCCCCCTTCCCGGCCGTGGCCGGTCTGTACGGAAGCCCCACTGTCATCAACAACGTCGAGTCGATCGCATCGGTTCCCGTCATCATCAAGAACGGCGCCGACTGGTTCTCCTCGATGGGCACCGAGAAGTCCAAGGGCATGACGCTGTATTCGCTGTCCGGGCACGTCACCCGCCCGGGACAGTACGAGGCGCCGATGGGCATCACGCTGCGGCAACTGATCGACCTGGCCGGCGGGGTCCGGGAGGGCCACGAGCTGAAGTTCTGGACTCCGGGTGGTTCGTCCACGCCGCTGCTGACCGCCGAGCATCTCGACATCCCGCTGGACTACGAGGGCGTCGGCGCGGCCGGCTCGATGCTCGGCACCAAGGCGCTGCAGATCTTCGACGAGACGACCTGCGTGGTGCGCTCGGTGCTGCGCTGGACCGAGTTCTACAAGCACGAGTCCTGCGGCAAGTGCACGCCGTGCCGCGAGGGCACCTGGTGGCTGGTGCAGATCCTCGAGCGGCTCGAGCACGGCAAGGGCAGCAAGGACGACCTGGCCACGCTGCTCGACCTGTGCGAGAACATCACCGGCCGGGCGTTCTGCGCGCTGGCCGATGGTGCGACCGCGCCGATCACCAGCTCGATCCAGCACTTCAAGGACGAGTACCTGGCGCACTTCGAGAACGGCGGCTGCCCGTTCGACCCGATGGCAAGCACAGTCTTCGCTACCGCTGGAGCAAGCGCATGACGATCCAAGCGAACCCACCGGCCGGGTCGGAGGTGGAGCGGACCGATCTGATCACCGTCACCATCGACGACATCGAGGTGAAGGTTCCCAAGAACACCCTGCTGATCCGGGCGGCGGAGCAGATCGGGATCCAGATCCCGCGGTTCTGCGACCACCCGCTGCTCGACCCGGTCGGCGCCTGCCGCCAGTGCCTGGTCGAGATCACCGATGCCGGCAACGGCCGCGGGATGCCGAAGCCGCAGGCCTCCTGCACGATCACCGTCGCCGACGGCATGGTGGTCCGTACCCAGGTGAGCTCGCCGGTGGCGAACAAGGCGCAGCACGGGAACATGGAGTTCCTGCTGATCAACCACCCGCTGGACTGCCCGGTCTGCGACAAGGGCGGCGAGTGCCCGCTGCAGAACCAGGCGATGAGCAACGGGTACGGCGAGTCGCGGTTCCACGAGATCAAGCGGACCTACCCCAAGCCGATCAACATCTCGGCCGAGGTGCTGCTGGACCGCGAGCGCTGCGTGCTGTGTGCGCGCTGCACCCGGTTCTCCGAGCAGATCGCCGGTGACCCGTTCATCGCGCTGGTCGAGCGCGGCGCGCTGCAGCAGGTCGGCATCTACGAGAAGGAGCCGTTCGAGAGCTACTTCTCCGGCAACACCATCCAGATCTGCCCGGTGGGTGCGCTGACCAGCGCGGCGTACCGGTTCCGGTCCCGGCCGTTCGACCTCGTGTCGGTGCCGTCGGTGGCCGAGCACGACTCGTCCGGGGCGGCGATCCGGGTCGACTACCGGCGCGGCAAGGTGATGCGCCGGCTGGCCGGCGACGACCCCGAGGTCAACGAGGAGTGGATCTCCGACAAGGACCGGTTCGCGTTCAACTACGCCACCACCGGTGACCGGCTGACCCACCCGATGATCCGCGAGGACGGCGAGCTGCGGCCGGCGTCCTGGCCGGAGGCGCTGACCTTCGCGGGCGAGAAGCTGACGGCGGCCCGCGGCAACGCGGCGGTGCTGACCGGTGGCCGGCTGACCCTCGAGGACTCCTACGCGTACTCGAAGTTCGCGCGCGTCGTCCTCGGCACGAACGACATCGACTTCCGGTCCCGGCCGCACTCCGTGGAGGAAGTGGACTTCCTCGCCGCCGCGGTCGCCGGCACCGGCCTCGGTACGACGTTCTCCGACCTGGAGAAGGCCGGATCGGTGCTGCTCGTCGGGTTCGAGCCCGAGGAGGAAGCGCCGGCCGTGTTCCTGCGGCTGCGCAAGGGCGTCCGGGCGCATGGCACCAAGGTCTTCAGCGTGGCGGCGTACGCGTCCCGCGGAGTCGAGAAGCTCGACGGCGTGGTCGTCCAGGCATCGCCCGGCACGGAGGCCGCCCTACTGGCCGACCTGGGCAGTGCGGGCGAGGCCGGAGCGGCTGCGCGGGCCGCGCTGGGTTCCGACTCGATCATCATCGTGGGCGAGCGGCTGGCCAGCGTTCCGGGTGGTTACTCGACCGCACTGCGGCTGGCGCTCGACACGGGCGCGCAGCTGGCCTGGATCCCGCGGCGTGCGGGTGACCGGGCTGCCCTCGAGGCCGGTTGCCTCCCGGGGCTGCTGCCCGGTGGCCGGTTGGTGACCGACCCGCAGGCGCGGGTCGACCTCCAGGCCGCGTGGGGTGTGGACAGCCTGCCGTCGAACGTCGGCAAGGACCTGACCGAGATCCTCGCGGCAGCCGGATCGCTGGACGCGCTGGTGGTCGCGGGTGTCGAGATCGACGACCTGCCGGACCCGGCGGCGGCGCTGGCCGCGCTGGAGGCCGCGCCGTTCGTGGTCAGCTTCGAGGTCCGCAAGACGCAGGTGACCGAGTACGCCGACGTCGTCTTCCCGGTGGTTCCGCCGGCGGAGAAGGACGGCACCTTCGTCAACTGGGAGGGCCGCGAGCGGTCGTTCCCGGTGGTACTGAAGGTCGCGGCCGCGATGCCCGACGTACGGGCACTGGCGGCGCTGGCGCAGGAGATGGACCGGTCGCTCGGGTTCAGCACTCCGGCCGGCGCGAAGAAGGAGTACGACGAGCTCGGCCGCTGGGACGGTGACCGCGCGCAGGAGCCGACGTACCAGGCCGGTCCGTCGCTCGGCGCGTTCGACTCCACCCGGCTCGCGACCTGGCGGATGCTGATCGACGACAGCCGCGCGAACGACGGTGAGCCGCACCTGACGGCCACCGCCCGTACGCCGGTCGCCCGGATCTCGCTGACCACGGCGCGCCGGGTCGGTGTCGCCGACGGCGACGAGCTGGTGGTGAGCACGGACGCCGGGTCGATCCGGCTGCCGGTCGTGATCACTCCGATGCCCGACAACGTGGTCTGGCTGCCGACCAACTCGGCCGACTCCCATGTACGCCGGTCGCTGCACGCAGACCATGGCTCGATCGTGACGATCGCCGGAGGGAACGCATGAATATCCCGCTCGCGGTGCCGGACGCCGGGGTCGGCCACGACCCGTGGTGGGTCGTGGGCCTCAAGGTGCTGCTGGTCTTCATCTTCCTGGTCGTGCTGACGCTGTTCAACATCTGGTGGGAGCGCCGGGTCGTGGCCCGGATGCAGCAGCGGATCGGGCCGAACGTGCACGGCCCGCAGGGCCTGCTGCAGTCGCTCGCCGACGGTATGAAGCTGATGTTCAAGGAAGACCTGATGCCGAAGGGCGTGGACAGGTTCGTCTTCGTCGCGGCCCCGGTGATCGTGTCGATCCCGGCCTTCCTGACCTTCGCGGTGATCCCGTTCGGGCCGACGGTGAAGATCCCGTTCACCGACATCTACACCCGGCTGCAGATCACCGACCTGCCGGTCTCGGTGCTGTACGTGATGGCGGTCGCCTCGATCGGCATCTACGGCATCGTGCTCGGCGGCTGGTCGTCCAACTCGACGTACTCGCTGCTCGGTGGCCTGCGGTCCAGCGCGCAGATGATCTCCTACGAGGTCGGCATGGGCCTCGCGCTGGTGACGGTGTTCCTGTTCGCCGGGTCGATGTCCACCTCGGAGATCGTCGCGGCGCAGGGCTCGCACCAGTCGGTCAACCTGTTCGGCGCGGACATCCCGATCCCGGGCTGGTACGCGTTCCTGCTGTTCCCGTCGTTCGTGATCTACGTGGTCTCGATGATCGGCGAGACGAACCGCGCGCCGTTCGACCTGCCGGAGGCCGAGGGCGAGCTGGTGGCCGGCTTCCTGACCGAGTACTCCTCGATGAAGTACGCGATGTTCTTCCTGGCCGAGTACATCAACATGGCGACCGTGTCGGCGCTGGCCACCACGCTGTTCCTGGGCGGCTGGCGGGCACCGTGGCCGATCTCGATCTGGGACGGCGCGAACTCCGGCTTCTGGCCGGTGCTGTGGTTCGTCGGCAAGATGATGTGCTTCATCTTCTTCTACATCTGGCTGCGCGGAACGCTGCCGCGGCTGCGCTACGACCAGTTCATGAAGCTGGGCTGGAAGATCCTGATCCCGGTGTCGCTGGGCTGGATCCTGCTGGTCGCCACCGTCCGCGCGGTCGGCCGCGAGGCGTCCACGCCGCGCACCTGGCTGCTGGTCGCGGCCGGTATCGCCGTACTGCTGGCGCTGATCTCGCTGGCAGTCCCGCAGAAGCCCAAGAACGACAAGACCGAGGACGACGACGGCAAGGACTTCGACGCCTTCGCCGGCGGGTTCCCGGTGCCACCACCGCTCGTCAAGACTCCGAGCCGAAGCGAGGAAGCCCACCGTGGCTAGTGTCAAAGAGTCCATCTGGGACCCGGTAGCCGGGTTCGGGGTCACCTTCCGGACGATGTTCCGCAAGGTGTTCACCGAGCAGTACCCGTTCGAGAAGAAGCCGACCGCGCCACGCTTCCACGGCCGGCACCAGCTGAACCGCTGGCCGGACGGCCTGGAGAAGTGCATCGGCTGTGAGCTGTGCGCCTGGGCCTGCCCGGCGGACGCGATCTATGTCGAGGGCGCGGACAACTCTGACAACGCAGACGGTGGCTCCGGACGCTTCTCCCCGGGCGAGCGGTACGGGCGGGTGTACCAGATCAACTACCTGCGCTGCATCCTCTGCGGCCTGTGCATCGAGGCCTGCCCGACCCGGGCGCTCACGATGACCAACGAGTACGAGCTGGCCGACCGCACCCGCGAGTCCCTCATCTACGAGAAGAAGGACCTGCTGGCACCGATGCTGCCGGGCATGCAGGAGCCGCCGCACGACATGCAGCTGGGCGCCACCGAGAAGGACTACTACCTCGGTCTGACCGGTTCCGTCGTACCCGCCGATGGTGGTGACGCGAAATGATCGGCATGGTCACCGGCGGGCAGTTCGCGTTCTGGATGCTCGCACCGGTCATGGTCCTGGCCGCGATCGCGATGGTGCTGGTCCGCAAGGCGGTGCACTCCGCGCTGCTGCTGGCGACGGTGATGATCTGTCTGGCCCTCCAGTACGCCGCCCAGGACGCGCCGTTCCTGTTCGCGGTGCAGATCATCGTCTACACCGGCGCGATCCTGATGCTGTTCCTGTTCGTGCTGATGCTGGTCGGTGTGGACGCGTCTGACTCCCTGGTCGAGACGATCCGCGGCCAGCGGCTGCTGGCCGGGCTGGCGTTCCTCGGCTTCGCGGTCCTGCTGGTCGCGGCCGTCGGCAACGCGATGTACGGCAACCCGGTCGGGCTGGCCAACGCGCAGCCGGACGGCAACCCGAAGGGCATCGCGCAACTGCTGTTCGGCAAGTACGTGTTCGCCTTCGAGGTCACCTCGGCGCTGCTGATCACCGCGGCCCTGGGCGCGATGATGCTGGCGCACCGCGAGCGGCTGACCAAGAAGCGGACCCAGCGCGACCACGCCGAGGAGCGGATCCGCAAGTACGCCGAGCAGGGGATCCACCCCGGTCCGCTGCCGACCCCGGGTGTTCTGGCCCGGCACAACGCCGTCGACACGCCGGCGCTGCTGCCCGATGGGTCGATCGCACCGACCTCGGTTTCGCGCGTGCTCCAGGCACGTGGCACCGTGTTCCCCGAAGCCGACGAGCGGGCCGACATCGACGAGGTCCTCGACCGCGACGCAGGCGACCAGGTCCGGCCCGAACTCGAAGGCACGGACCTGTCCGGATACGGCGAGGAGGACAAACTGTGAGCACCGAGCCGTACATCGTGCTCGCGGCGATTCTGTTCAGCATCGGGGCGCTCGGCGTCCTGGTGCGCCGCAACGCCATCGTCGTCTTCATGTGCGTCGAGCTGATGCTGAACGCGGCCAACCTCGCGTTCGTCAGCTTCGCCCGCCAGCACGGCAACCTCGACGGCCAGATCGCCGCCTTCTTCGTGATGGTGGTGGCCGCGGCCGAGGTCGTGATCGGGCTGGCGATCATCATGGCCATCTTCCGCACCCGTCGCTCGGCCTCGGTCGACGACGCCAACCTGCTCAAGTACTGAGGTAAGCACCGATGAGTCATGAGCTGACGTGGCTGCTGGTCGCGGTCCCGGCCGTGTCCGCGGCGATCCTGCTGCTGGGTGGCAAGGCCACCAACGCATGGGGTCACCTGCTGGGCACGCTGGCACCGCTGATCTCCTTCGCCTTCGGCGTCGTGCTGTTCGTCCAGATGCAGGGCAAACCCAGCGACGACCGGTCCGAGACGGTCCGGCTGTTCGAGTGGTTCTCGGTCGGCAACATCAAGGTGGAGTTCAGCCTGCTGATCGACCCGCTGTCGATCCTGTTCGTGCTGCTGATCACCGGTGTGGGCTCGCTCATCCACATCTACTCGATCGGCTACATGGAGCACGACGAGCGCAGGCGCCGGTTCTTCGGCTACCTGAACCTGTTCATCGCCTCGATGCTGCTGCTGGTCCTCGCGGCCGACTACCTGGTGGTGTTCGTCGGCTGGGAGGGCGTCGGCCTGGCGTCGTACCTGCTGATCGGGTTCTGGCAGTACAAGAACTCGGCCGCGGTCGCCGCGAAGAAGGCGTTCGTGGTGAACCGGGTCGGTGACATCGGGCTGTCGCTCGCGGTGATGAGCATGTGGGCACTGTTCGGCTCCTCGGCCTTCGCCACAGTGAACGCCGGCGCGGACAAGCTGTCGAGCACCTGGGCCACGCTGCTCGGCCTGATGCTGCTGCTGGCGGCCTGCGGCAAGTCCGCGCAGGTGCCGCTGCAGTCCTGGCTGCTGGACGCGATGGAGGGCCCGACCCCGGTGTCGGCCCTCATTCACGCGGCGACCATGGTCACCGCGGGCGTCTACCTGGTGGTCCGCTCGAGCGCGATCTACGAGGTCACCGACGCGGCGTCCACCGCGGTGGTGGTCGTCGGCACGGTAACCGCGCTGACCGGTGCGATCATCGGTTGCGCCAAGGACGACATCAAGAAGGCACTGGCCGGTTCGACGATGAGCCAGATCGGCTACATGATGCTCGCCGCCGGCCTCGGCCCGGTGGGTTACGTCTTCGCGATCTTCCACCTGCTCACGCACGGCTTCTTCAAGGCCGACATGTTCCTCGGTGCCGGTTCGGTGATGCACGGCATGAACGACGACGTGAACATGCGTCACTACGGCGCCCTGCGGAAGTACATGAGGGTCACCTACGTGACGTTCGCCTTCGGCTACCTGGCGATCCTGGGCATCCCGCCGTTCTCCGGCTTCTTCAGCAAGGACCACATCATCGAGGTCGCCTTCGCGGAGAACACTGTGGTCGGTCTGTGCGCGCTGCTCGGCGCCGGGATCACCGCGTTCTACATGACCAGGCTGATGATGATGACCTTCTTCGGCGAGAAGCGCTGGGAGAAGGACGTCCACCCGCACGAGTCGCCGAACGTGATGACCGGTCCGCTGATCATCCTCGCGATCCTCTCGCTGGTCGGCGGTGCGCTCTACTTCGTCAAGGACTGGATCGTCACCTGGCTGGAGCCGGTGACCGGGTTCGAAGAGGCGCACCCCCCGATGAGCCAGCTGGCGATGACCCTGCTCATCCTCGCGGTCGTGATCGTCGGCGCCGCCATCGGTGTCGTGCTGTTCCGCCGGGACATCCCGCGCGAGGCGCCGGTCCGGGTCTCGCCGGTCACCACCCTCGCGCGCCGTGACCTGTACGGCGACGCACTGAACGAGGCGGTCCTGATGCGTCCGGGCCAGTACCTCACACGGACGCTCGTCTGGTTCGACAACCGTGGTGTGGACGGCTTTGTGAACGGGCTGGCCGCACTGTTCGGTGGGTTGTCCGGCCGGCTCCGCCGATTCCAGACGGGCTTCGTCCGTTCGTACGCACTCAGCATGGTCTTCGGCGCCGCACTCGTGGTCGTCGCCCTCCTCGCGGTGAGGTTGTCGTGAACATCGGTTGGTTGACCCTGTTACTGCTCCTGCCGTTCGTCGGGGCGATAGTGACGATGCTCGTGCCCAAGGCGAAGGCTCTGCTGGCCAAGCAGGTCGCGCTCGGCTTCTCGCTCGTCACGCTGGTGCTGACCGCGATCGTTGCGATCGGCTACCAGCGCAACGGTGCCGAGGACTACGCCGAGACCTACACCTGGATCAAGGCCTTCGGCGCGCACTACGCGCTCGGCCTCGACGGGGTCAGCGTCGTCCTGCTGGTGCTGACCGCGCTGCTGACGCCGGTCGTGCTGATCGCTTCCTGGAACGACGCGCAGAACGGCCGCTGGTCGGAGAAGGCCTTCTTCGCCTGGGTCCTCGGCCTCGAGGCCCTGTCGATCGGCGTGTTCGCCGCCACCGACGTGTTCCTCTTCTACGTGCTGTTCGAGGCGACGCTGATCCCGATGTACTTCCTGATCGGCGGCTTCGGCGGTCCGCAGCGCTCGTACGCCGCGGTGAAGTTCCTGCTGTACTCGCTGCTCGGCGGTCTGCTGATGCTGGCGTCGGTGGTCGGTCTGTACGTCGTCTCGGCGAAGCAGGGCGCCCCGTCGTACCTGCTGTCCGACATGATGAAGCTCGACATGAGCCAGAACACCGAGCGCTGGTTGTTCCTCGGCTTCATGTTCGCGTTCGCGGTGAAGGCGCCGATGGTCCCGTTCCACACCTGGCTGCCGGACGCCGCCGGTGAGGCGACGCCGGGTACGTCGGTCCTGCTGGTCGGCATCCTGGACAAGATCGGCACCTTCGGGATGATCCGGTACTGCCTGGGCCTGTTCCCGAACGCGTCCGAGTGGGCCACCCCGGTCGTCCTGGTGCTGGCGCTGATCTCGGTCCTGTACGGCGCTCTGCTGGCGATCGGGCAGACCGACATCAAGCGGCTGATCGCGTACACCTCGATCTCGCACTTCGGCTTCATCGTGATGGGCATCTTCGCGCTGACGTCGCAGGGCCTGACCGGGTCGACGCTGTACATGTTCAACCACGGTCTCTCCACCGCCGCGCTGTTCCTGGTCGCCGGGTACCTGATCTCCCGGCGCGGATCGGCCCGGATCGCCGACTACGGCGGGGTGGAGAAGGTTGCACCGGTACTGGCCGGCACGTTCCTGTTCGCCGGCCTGTCCAGCCTCGCGCTGCCCGGCATGTCGCCGTTCATCTCCGAGTTCATGGTGCTGGCCGGGACGTTCAGCCGGCACAAGGTGATCGCGGTGATCGCGGTGGTCGGTATCGTGCTGGCCGCGCTCTACATCCTGCTCATGTACCAACGCCTGATGACCGGTCCGGTCCGCGACGGGATCGAGAAGCTCAAGGACCTGAACGTGCGTGAGGTGCTCGCGATCGCTCCGCTGATGGTGCTGATCGTCGGCCTCGGGATCTTCCCGAAGCCGGTGGTCGACATCATCAAGCCGGCGGTGGAGTCGACCATGCAGCACGTCGGTGTGACCGACAAGGCACCGCAGATCCCCGTGACGGAGGGACAGAAGTGATCGCGCACATCCTGCCGCTGGCGGACTTCACCGCGCCGAAGATCGAGTACAGCGAGCTGTCGCCGCTGCTCGTGGTCTTCGGTGCGGCGTGTGTCGGCGTCCTGGCGGAGGCGTTCCTGCCTCGCCCGCTGCGGCACCTGGTGCAGTTGGCGATCACGGTGGTCGCCGTGCTCGTGTCCGGCGTACTGACCGGCTTCCTGATGAACGACAACAAGGAGCTGATCGCTGCGCAGGGTGCGATCTCGGTCGACGGCCCGGCGCTGTTCACCTGGCTGATCCTGCTGGCGCTGACGCTGATCAGCGTGCTGCTGTTCGCCGAGCGGTCGGTCGACGGCGGGCTGTCCGCGTTCGCCGGCCAGGCGGCCGCCGTACCGGGCTCCGAGGCCGAGCGGGAGGGCACCGCGGCCAAGGTCGAGCACACCGAGATCTTCCCGCTGACGCTGTTCGCGGTCGGCGGCATGATGCTGTTCGCGTCGGCCAACGACCTGCTGGTGCTGTTCGTCGCGCTCGAGGTGTTCTCGCTGCCGCTGTACCTGCTCTGCGGCCTGGCGCGTCGTCGCCGGCTGATCTCGCAGGAAGCCGCGATGAAGTACTTCCTGCTCGGTGCGTTCTCCTCGGCGTTCCTGCTGTTCGGCATCGCGCTGCTCTACGGGTACGCCGGCACGATGTCGCTGGGCGGGATCTCGGACGCGCTGGCCACGCAGACCGGCGGTGACTCGATCCTGCTGGCCGGCACCGGTCTGGTGGCTGTCGGCCTGCTGTTCAAGGTCGGCGCCGTACCGTTCCACTCCTGGACCCCGGACGTGTACCAGGGCGCCCCGACCCCGGTCACCGGGTTCATGGCGGCCTGCACCAAGATCGCCGCGTTCATCGGGCTGATGCGGGTCTTCTACGTGGCCCTCGGCGGCACCCGCTGGGACTGGGCCCCGATGATGTGGATCGTCGCGATCCTGACCATGGTGGTCGGTTCGATCGTGGCCATCACCCAGACCGACGTGAAGCGGATGCTGGCCTACTCCTCGATCGCGCACGCCGGCTTCCTGCTGACCGCGTTCGTCGGGCTGGCGCAGGTCGGGAACGGCGTACACAACGGGATCACCTCGACCCAGGCGGTGCTGTTCTACCTGGTCTCCTACGGCTTCCCGACCGTCGGCGCGTTCGCCGTCGTCACGCTGGTGCGCGACGCGGGCGGCGAGGCCACCCACCTGTCCCGGTGGGCCGGACTGGGCAAGAAGTCGCCGCTGCTGGCCGGCATCTTCGCCTTCTTCCTGCTCTCCTTCGCCGGTATCCCGCTGACCGCGGGCTTCACCGGCAAGTGGGCGGTCTTCAGCGCGGCGTGGTCCGGTGGCGCGTGGCCGCTGGTCGTGGTCGCGGTGCTGGCCAGCCTGGTCGCCGCGTTCTTCTACGTCCGCGTGATCGTGCTGATGTTCTTCTCCGACCTCCCGGCCGACGCGCCGGACGTGGTTCTGCCCGGCTGGCAGACCACGAGCGCGGTCGCGCTCGGTCTCGCCGCCACGGTGGTCCTCGGCCTGGTTCCCGGGCCGATGCTCGACCTGGCGGCGCGAGCGGGTGAGTTCATCCGGTGAGTCCGACCCCGCTGCCGGCCGAGAGCCTGGGATTCGCGTTCGCCGACGAGGCGCTCGAGTCCCGGGTTCGCGACGGCCTGGAGTCGGTCGAGCGGGAACTGCACGACGCGACCCAGTCCGAGGCGCCGTTCGTGACGGCGGCCGCGCAGCACGTCATGGTTGCCGGTGGCAAGCGGTTCCGGCCGCTGCTGGTGCTGCTGGCCGCCGAGTTCGGTCCGTCGCCCGCTGCCCCTGAGGTGATCAAGTCGGCGGCCGTGGTCGAGCTGACCCACGTCGCGACCCTGCACCACGACGACGTGATGGACGAGGCGGCGCTCCGGCGTGGTTCGTCCACTGCGAACGCACGGTGGGACAACTCGGTCGCGATCCTGTCCGGCGACTGGCTGTTCGCGCGGGCGTCGGACCTGGTCGCCGATCTCGGCCCGGAGGCGGTCCGGATCCAGGCCCGCACCTTCGGCCGGCTGGTCGAAGGCCAGATCCGCGAGACTCTCGGGGTCGGCGAGGGCCAGGACCCGCTGGCGCACTACCTGTCGGTGGTCGCCGACAAGACTGGCTCGCTGATCGCGACCTCGGCGCTGTTCGGAGCCCGGTACGCCGGTGCGTCCGAGGAGGTCCAGGAATCGCTGCGGGCCTTCGGCGAGGAGATCGGCGTCGCCTTCCAGCTGGCCGACGACATCCTCGACATTGCCTCCGAGTCCGACCAGTCCGGCAAAACACCAGGCACCGACCTCCGCGAAGGCGTTCCGACGCTGCCGGTGCTGATCTTCCGCGCGCAGGCCGACCCCGCTCAGCCCGACGACGCTCGCCTGCTCGAGCTGCTCGACTCCGATCTCTCCGACGACGCCCGGCTGACCGAGACTCTCGAGCTGCTGCAGGCGCACCCGGCGTTCCGTCAGGCCGAGGACGACGTACGCCGCCGCGCGGCCGACGCTCGCAAGCTCCTCGCCGACCTCCCCGACGGGCCGGCCCGCGAGGCCCTCGACTCCCTCTGCGACCTGGTCGTCACCCGCTCCGTCTGAACACCGCTCGCAGCCCGCGGGGTCTGGCCTCCAGCTCCTGGGGTCATAGCGGTGAGAGCTGCCCAGCGCTCGTCCTCGGTCGACTGAAGCGATGGCGGCAACTGCTTCTCCGGTAGCCGTCGCCGCCACGCGCAGGGCCGCGCCTTGCCAGGGGGCGAAGTCTCGTTGCAGCGCCGAAAGAGTCTTGGCGGCGCCGAAAGCGGATTGAAAGGGCTGCGTGGTCCTCTGTCGGTCAGAGACCGGGAGGTGCTGGTGGATACAGTCGAGCAGGTGGAGCGTCCGTGGGTGCTGCGGCGGTGGCCCGCGGTGGCGGGCGCCGCGATGGCGGCGTTCGCGGCGTGGGGGATGGAGAGCGGTGCCGACGTGGCGCCGATCGTGACGGCGTCGGCGTTCTTGTACCTGGGAGCCGCGGCCTTGCAACGCCGGAAGGCTGCCTGGCCGATGTTCGCCGTCAGCTTCGTCGCGGTAGGACTCGGGTCCTACCTCGAGGGCGTCAACGCAACCTGGGTCATGCTGGCCCTCGCCGCCGTACTGGCCGTGTACGGCGTCGTCCGCGGCGCCCTCCGCCCACCCTGGGGCCTGCCCTTGCAGGCAGCGGCTCTAATAGTCCTGGCTGCTGCGGCACTGGTGGCGGTCGAGGCGGATCAGACCGTAGCCGGACTACTCGTGGCGACGGGTCTGCTCGCCCACGCCGCCTGGGACACCTACCACCATCGCACGGGTCGGGTCGTCGTACGTTCGATGTCCGAGTTCTGCGCCGTTCTCGACACCCTCCTCGCCATCGTGGTGCTCGTCGTCACCTTTGCCTAGAAGGAGTTGCGGTGGCGGCGGGGGCGGCCGTCGGGGTCGTAGAGGTGGCGAGCGAGCCAGCCGGCCCAGGTGGACTGGAGGCGGGTGACCGGCTGGGGGTTGTGCGGGCGGATGCGGCCCGCGGGTCGTGGCCCGAGGCAACCATTTGAGTGCCAGTCGTCCAGGGTGGCGGCCGTCTCGCGCCACTGGTCGAAGCCGGCGATCGGGTCGAGCTCGAGGTCGTGGGTGCCCAGATGCTCGGACCACAGCTCCGACCGCAGTGAGCGGGCCAGGTCCTCGGAGTCGACCGCACACGTCAGCTCGCTGTCGTTCGTCCAGGACCGGCGGTTGAAGTTGTCGGACCCACACGTCAACCACTGGTCGTCGACGATGCAGACCTTCGCGTGCACATAGATCGGTACGCCGGCCTCGTTCTCCAGGTTGTAGATCGCCACTCGATCCGACTCCAGCAACCGCATCGCCTCCAGTTGCGCGTAGCGGGCCGGCGGACCACTCACCCTCCCGTCCTGGTACGGATACCGCGGTACGACGCCGATGATCCGCAACCCGGGCGACCGCACCAACGCCTCCCGTAGGCACAGCGTCACCTCTGTGGACCACAGGTACTGATCCTCCACATAGATCAGCGACCGTGCCCGCGCGAAGGCCTTCAGATAGCCACGAGCGACACTGTGCTCCCCACGCGGCGCGAACGGAAACCTCGGATGCTTGTGCGCATACGTCCGCAACACCTGTACGGCGTGCGGCCCGGCCGGCGGCGGATCCGGGAAGGCCTCCGGCAGGTTCGACGGATGCCGAGGCATCCGCGCCAGCCGCTGGATCACCATCCGGTACGGCGTTCTGCGGTCGAGCGGATGGGGATCGTCCCAGCGTTCGACGAAGCAGCGCAGCAGATCACCCACGGCGGGACCCCGGATCTCCACCATGACGTCGTGCCAGGGTGGACGGGATCCGTACCGCACATCCATCGGCGCCGGCTGCGGATCACCCAGATGCCGTTCGTCGTCACGTCGTCCGTGACACAGGTCGATGCCGCCGACGAAGGCGACGTCCGAGGCCGGATCGTCGCGATGCCGGATCACGAACAGCTTCTGGTGGTGCGACGCCAACCGACGGACACGTTGGTCGAGCAGCACCTCCCCGCCGGCCTCGTTCAGCTCGGTGCCGAGCCGCTGGTTCTCCTGCGAATTGAAGTTCATGTGGTCCGAGTGGGACCGCCACAGCAGTGCCCGGACCTCCACTCCGGCGCGGGCCAGGTCGCAGAGCGTCGCACCCAGGCCGGGACCGCCCTCGACCAGGACCTCGTCCGGATCGCCACGCCAGTCGGTGAAGTACACCCGGTCGCCCGGCCGCAGCGCGCGCAGTTCGTCGTACAGCTTTCGGAAGTAGGTCGCGCCGTGCACCAGGGCCTGGACCAGGTTGCCCTCGATCCAGGCCCCGTCGGCGTCGATGTCCGTCGCAGGGTTGCCCCGCTCGGCCGCGGTCAGGAACCAGTCGTGCCTCATCAGTTCCCAGTGCCCGCTATCGGCCACATCATGACTGGCGAGTCTGCCAGGTGGGGCTTTCGATGTAGTGGTTGTCGTAGAGGTCGCTGGTCTGAGCCAGTTCGGCGGCGTCGGTTTCGCCGCGGTAGACGCGTTCCAGGAGGCGGTAGTAGTCGAAGCGCGGCTTCGCGTGGGTGAGGACGAAGAAGACCTCGGTGTTCTCGTCGCCGGCCGCCTCGAAGGCGTGCGGGGTGTTCGGCGGTACGACGAGGAAGTCGCCTTTGGCCAGGGTGATGAGGTCGTCGCCGAGCAGGACACGCAGGCTGCCGGTGAGGACGAAGAACAGTTCGGACGCCTCCTGGTGCTGGTGCGGGGGAGCGCTGTCCTTGCCGGGCCTGAGGATCGAACGGTGGCTGGTCAGGTGACCGCCGGTGTCGGCGACGTCGGCGAACAGGGTGACTCCGGCGGCGGGAAGGACCTCGGCCTCGGCGGCGCGGACCAGGACGGGCGGGTTGGTGCTCATGACAGTTTCTCCTTCAGTAGTTGGGAAATCAGTTGCTGACGGCATCGACCAGGACCGGCGTACGGCGCCGGCCGGTGAGCGCGATCGCGGCGGTGACAACGACCCCGGCCGCGGTGAGCAGAACGGCGAGCCGGAGCCCGTGGGTGGTCGCCGTACGCAGCGACTCGCCGGTCAGGCCGGCCGTGCCGCGGTTGGCGATGGCAACGAGGATCGCGAGACCGACCGCGTTCCCGATCTGCTGACCGGTCGACGCCATCCCTGAGCCGATGCCTTGGTGTTCCGCGGCGACGCCGGTGGACGCGGCGGCGTACATGGTGCTGAACGCGCTGCCCTGGCCGAAGCTGAGGATCAGCAGTGCCGGGACGAGCACGCCGTACGACGCATTGCTCGACAGGACCAGGCCGAGGAGCGCGACGCCGACCGCGGATACGGACAGGCTGACCGCGAGGGTCAGATGGAGGCCGAACCGCGTCGCCAACCGTCCGCCCAGGTTGGAGCCGACGAAGATCGCCAGCATCGGGAGGAGGTACGCCAAGCCCGTCTCCAGCGCGTTGTAGCCCAGGACGTCCTGGAAGTAGACAGTCTCGAAGTACAGCAGCGTTCCGAGCGTCGCGGCGAACAGCAGGATCACGGCGACGCCGTTGCGGAGGTTGCGAACGCGCAGCAATCCCAATGGCAGCAGGGGATCCGGCGACCGGAGCTCGATCAAGACGAACGCCGCCAGCAGTACGACGCCGCCCACGGCCGCGGCCACGCTGACACCGTCCCACCCGGTCGCAGGCCCCTGCACCAACGCGAACACGACCGCGGTGATCCCTGCCGTCGCAGTCACCGCACCAGGTATGTCGAACCTGCGGCGACCGCGATCCGTCCCGTCGATGGGGAGCAGGATCAGCGCCGCCACCACACCGATCGCGGCGAGCGGGACGTTGACGAAGAAGATCGCTGCCCAGCCGAACGACTGGGTCAGGACGCCGCCCAGCAGCGAGCCGAGCGCCATCCCGCTGCCGCCGGCAGCGCCCCAGATCGAGAAGGCCCGGTTGCGTTCCCGGCCCTCCGCGAACAGCGTGCCGATCAGGGACAGCGTGGCGGGCGCGAGGACGGCACCGCCGAATCCCTGCACCGCCCGGGCGCCGACCAGTAGACCCGGCTCGGTCGCGAAACCTCCGGCCAGCGACGAGGCGCCGTACAGGATGAGGCCGGCGGTGAACATCCGGCGCCGGCCGAGGAGGTCGGACATCCGGCCGCCCAGCAGGAGGAACCCGCCGAAGGCGACGGCGTACCCGCTGACCACCCATTGCAGGTTGTGGGCGGCGAAGCCGAGTTCGCGGCCGATGTCCGGGACGGCGACGTACACGATGGTGTAGTCGATCGAGATGATCAGTTGGGCGAACGCGAGCAGGGACAGGATCAGTGGCTTATTCAGGATATTTGACATCCAGAATCAACTCCTGGGTCTGGGCGGAGAGGTGGTGGGTGACGTTCAGGACTTGAGGTTGGCGAACCGGTTCCGGGTGCTGGCGGGAGCGTCCGGAGACGTGCTCACCACCCGCTCCGCGATGTCCGCGATGGTCTGGTCGGCCAACGTACGGCGATAGGTCAGCTCCGCGGTGCGCATCGCCTGGGAGACCACGCAGACCTTGGTGTAGTCGGCCTTCGGGTCGGCGCCCGGGCCCTGTTTCAGGATCTGCGTGCAGCGGAACGCGTCGTCCGGCCCGTCGATCGCGACGACGATGTCGAGCAGGGTGATCTTGTGCGGGTCGCGAGCCAGCTGGAAGCCGCCCTTCGGCCCGGAGACCGAGGTCAGGATGCCGGCCCGGGTGAGGGCCTGGAGCTGTTTGTTCAGGTACGCCGTGGGAAGGTTGTAGAACGCGGCGAGTCGCTTGGCGGTGACCGCCTCGCCGGGCAGCCAGCTGAGATTCACGCAGCTGTGCATCGCCCATTCGACGCCTTCGTTCATCTTCATAACCTGGATACTAAATGTCCTGAATCCCGGTCGTCAAGCGAAGGGTCACACCGCGGAGGCGGTGACCGCGGCGCGCTCGATCGCGATCGTCCGGCGCCGCCGGTTCATGCTGTCGATGGTGAAGATCACCAGCGCCAGCCAGACCAGCCCGAACCCGGCCCACCGCATCGACGACATCTCCTCGTGGAACACCAGTACGCCGCAGACGAACTGCATGATCGGCGCGATGTAGTTCAGCAGGCCCAGTGTGGTCATCGAGACCCTGGTCGCGGACGCCCCGAAGAGCAGCAGCGGTACGGCGGTGATCGGCCCGGTCAGCAGCACCAGCGTGAGATAACCGGGGCCTTGGTGCGTGACCGTCGAATCACCCTGCGCGCCGAGTACGACGATCGCCGCGAGTGCGAGCGGTGCCACGGTCGCGGACTCGATCGCCATTCCCTCGATCGCGCCGGCGCCGGCCTGCTTCTTCGTCAGCCCGTACAACCCGAACGAGAAGGTGAGAATGATCGCGACCCACGGTGGCCGGCCGTTCTCGATCGTCAGCCCGGCGACGGCGACGAAGGCGACCGCGAGCGCGACCCACTGCAGCGCCCGCAACCGCTCCTTCAGCACCACGACGCCGAGCAGCACGGTGAACAGCGGAGTGATGAAGTACCCGAGTGACGTCTCCACGACCCGGCCGTGGTTCACCGCCCAGATGTAGGTGCCCCAGTTGACCGAGATGAGGAACGCGGCCACGATCAACGGCCACCGGCGCCGAGGCTCTCGCAGCAACGCCTTCACCTGGCCGAACTTCCGCAGTACGACGACCAGGATCGCGATCGTCACGAGCGACCACAGGACCCGGTGGGCCAGCAGTTCGATCGCGCCGGAGTGGTCCAGCAGCTTCCAGTAGAGCGGGAACAGACCCCAGATCAGGTAGGCGGCGAACCCGTAGATGAACCCTCTGCGCTGCTCTGGCACGCCGTCAGACTATGCCCACGCGACAGTCGCATCCAATTGCTTTGCTCATGACGTGAGACGGGCCGGCGTCCAGCACCCGTTGTTCCCGGGGAGCCGCTGGTGCGATGCGGTTGGATAGAGGGGTGGACACGAGGAGGCACGCGTGGGTGTGAGGACCGGTCTGGTCTCGGTGACGTTCCGCCAGTTGCCGGCCGACGAGGTGGTGGGGCTGGCTGCGAAGGCCGGACTCGCGGCGATCGAGTGGGGTGGTGACGTGCATGTCCCGCTCGGCAATCTGGTCACCGCCAAGCGGGTCAAGGCGCTGTGCGAGGTCCACGGGCTGGAGATCGCGGCGTACGGCTCCTACCTGCGTGCGGGCAGCATCGACCGGGAGGAGATGCGCTCCGCGGTCGCGACCGCGGAGGCCCTCGGCGCGCCCCGGATCCGCGTCTGGGCGGGCAATGTCGGTACGGCGCAAGCGGGCGTGGGGGACCGGATGGCGGTGACCCGCGGGCTGGCCGAGCTGGCCGATGTGGCGGCCTCGTCCGGGATCGAGATCGCGATGGAGTTCCACCGCAACACGCTCACCGACGAGGTCGACTCCACCATCACGCTGCTGCTCGACGTCGGGGCTCCCAACCTCAAGACGTACTGGCAGCCGCCCGTCGACCTGGACGACGCCCAGTGCCTCGACCAGCTCGAAGCCCTGATGCCGTGGCTGACCACTGTCCACGTCTTCTCCTGGTGGCCGTCGAACACCCGGCTCCCGCTTGCCGGCCGTGAGTCGCTCTGGCGCCCGGTCCTGGACCGCCTCGCCGCCGAGCCCCGCGAGATCAACGCTCTCCTCGAGTTCGTCGCCGACGACTCCCCGGAGCAGCTCGCCAAGGACGCCGCCGACCTGCACGCCTGGGTCTGATCGACGGGCAGGTAGAGAGCGACCGGGTGGGTCGGGCGGATGGGTGCCGTCGCGTCGGAAAGTTTCGCTGAGCACTGGCCAAGCGGTGGATGGTGACGGAATGCTGGGCCGGGACAGGTTCCTTCACCGCCCCGGAGGTGTCCGATGTCCATCACCCGACCGTCGCCGCGGCTGATCGCCGTACTGCTGCTGTTCGCGGCGACGCTCACGACCAGCCAGGTCGTGACCGCGACCGAGGCGCACGCGGATGGTTGTTACACGTGGGGCCGCACGCTCAGCCAGGGCCTGAACGGCGAGGATGTGCGGCAGTTGCAGATCAGGGTCGCCGGATATCCCGGGTACGGCGGTCACCTCGCCGTCGACGGAGACTTCGGGCCGGCCACCAAGGCCGCGGTGCAGCGGTTCCAGTCGGCGTACGGGCTCGGGGCGGACGGGGTCGCCGGGCCGGCGACGTTCAGCAAGATCTATGCGCTGCAGGACGACGACTGCACGCCGATCCACTTCGCGTACACCGAACTCGACGACGGGTGCGGCGGATCCGGGTGGGATGGCGGACCGCTGTCGGCGGCGGCGACCAAGGCGAACGCGTTGCAGACCATGTGGCAGTTGGAGGCGATGCGGCACGCGCTCGGCGACCAGCCGTTGAACATCTCCAGCGGGTTCCGGAGCATTCCTTGCAACAACTCGGTCGGTGGCGCGAGTAACAGCCAGCACCTGTACGGCCGGTCGGCCGACCTCACCGGGGTCCACTCGTTCTGCACCCTCGCCAAACAAGCCCGCAACCACGGCTTCGGCGGCATCTTCGGCCCCGGCTACCCCGGCCACAACGACCACACCCACGTAGACATCCGCACCAGCAACGTCTGGGACGCCCCCAACTGCGGGATCTAGGTGATCGGTTGGTTGCCGAAGTTGGTCAGGGGTGGTAGCTCCAGGGCGATCGCCTCTGACAGCCTGGTCCAGCCTGTGGTGCCGAAGGGCTCGATGCCGTCGGTGAACTGCTGTTCCAACGTGTGAGCCGCTTCGACGGCCGCCCGGTGTTCGTGATCGTCGATCAAACCAGCGGCCTGTGCCTCCGCGAGCTCATCCCAGTCCTCGGTGCCCACGGTCCCATCCGGCCGACGGTACGGATCGAGTTCGAGATCGACGTACGTCCACTCGTCCCCGACCAGCACCGGCTGCGTACTCACGTCCGCCACCAGCAACCCACGCGGCCGCCACGTCGCAAACCACCACCCATCCCGCGGCACCAGATGCAACGCGTCCTCCCCAGGCCCACCCGGCCAGCGTTGCGCCACCTCGCAGAACGCCCCGTCGTCCCCCCGATGCCGCGAATGTGCCGGCGTGAACAACCACGTCCCGAACTCATCCGCCTCCCACTCGTACGACGGCCACAACCCACACCCCATCGGCCTCTTCCGCTTCCGGACGTACGTCGTCTTCACACTCCCACCATCCCAACCCCACAGGTCAGAGGAGCTGGCTCACGGCATGGATGAGGAGGCCGACGAGGGCACCTACGACGGTGCCGTTGATGCGGATGAACTGGAGGTCCCGGCCGACGTGGAGTTCGATCCGGGCGGCGGCTTCGCGGCCGTCCCAGCGTTCGATGGTGTCGGAGATGACCGAGACGATCTCGTTGCCGTAGGTGCGTACGACGTACCCGACGGCTTCGGAGGCGCGGGCGTCGACCTTCCCGCGCAGCGCCTCGTCGTCCTGCAGTCGTTGCCCCAGCTCCTGGATGGCCTTGGTCGCGCGCACCCGCAGTGTGCTGTCCGGATCGGCGATCGAGTCGATCAGTGCGGTGCGTACGGCGTCCCACACCGCGGTCAGGCTGGAGCCCATATCGGGATGAGTCAGCATCCGCGCCTTGAACGCCTCGAAGCGCGCCATCGTCGCCGGATCGTTCTGCAGGTCGTGGGCGAGCTGCCCGAGCAGCCGGTCGACCGCTCGCCGCGCCGCATGCGTCGGGTTGTCCCGTACGTCGGCCAGCCAGGCCAGCGCCTCGCGGTGGATCCGGTCGATCACCAGCCGGTCGACCCACTGCGGTGACCACCGCGGCGCCCGCGGACCGACCACGTCGGCGAGCAGTTCACGGTTGTCACGCAACCAGTCATGCGCCTCCACCATCAGCAGGTCGAACAGTGCGTGGTGGGCGCCGTCATCGACGACCGACTGCAGGAAATGCCCCGCGATCGGGCTCAGCGGCTCCTGCACGAACCGCGGCAGCAGCGACCCCCGGACGAACGCCGCCACGTCTTCGTCGCCGAGTCGCGGCAGCGCCGCCCCGATGGTCCGGGCGCCCTCGGCCACGATCCGCTCGGCATGGGTGCCGGAGGCAAGCCACTCACCGGCCCGCCGGCTCACCTCGGCGGTCCGCATCTTCTCCGCCACCACCTCCTGGGACAGGAAGTTCTCGGTGACGAACTGCTCCAGGCTCTCGGCCAGGCTGTCCTTGCGGGTCGGCACGATCGCCGTGTGCGGGATCGGCAGCCCCAGTGGCCGCCGGAACAGCGCGGTCACCGCGAACCAGTCCGCCAGCGCACCCACCATCGCAGCCTCTGCCGCGGCGTTCAGGTACGCCCAGCCGCCGTCGCGGTGCAGCGTGGCCACATAGATCACCGCTGCCAGCAGCAGCAACGACAACGCCACCGATCGCATCTGCCGCAGCCCGCGCCGCCGGACGAGGTCGGCGGCGCCCAACGTCAATGTCGCCATACCCCGATCTAACCAAGTCCCCGGTGATCAGAAGGTCAGGCGACGACTGAGGTCGTGTCTGAGTTCCGGACCGTACGACGATCCATCAGACCGGAGACGAGGGCCAGGAGCAGCCCGGCGACGGCCAGGACGGCGCCGACGCGGCTCGGCCATTCGTAGCCGTAGCCGGCGGCCAGGACGACACTGCCGAGCCAGGCGCCGAGGGCATTGGCGATGTTCAGCGTCGAGTGATTGAGCGACGCTGCCAGCGACTGTCCCTCGTGCGCGACGTCCATCAGCCGGGTCTGCAGCGCCGGCACCAGGATGCTCGCCGAGAACCCCATCGCGAACACGGCGATCAGGGCTCCGGGTCGGGTCTGCGCCAGCCATCCGAACGTCCCGAGTACGACGGTGATCGCCAGCAGGCCGCCGTACAGGCTTGGCATCAGGGCGCGGTCGGCGAGCCGGCCGCCGACGACGGTGCCGCAAGTCATGCCGATGCCGTACATGGCCAACACCACCGTGACCGCGGCCTCCGAGAACCCGGACAGTTCCGTCATCGTCGGGGCGATATAGGAGTACGTCGCGAACATGCCACCGAAGCCGACCATCCCGACCAGCAGCGCCATCCACACCTGCGGCCGGGACAGGGCACTGAGCTCGCTACGGATGTTGACGTCGCTGCCGACCGGCTGCGGCGGGACCCAGAACCACACCGCCACCAGCGTGACCAGCCCGAGCGCGCCGACAGCGAGGAACGGCGCTGGCCAGCCGAGTCGCTGACCCATCAGAGTGGTGATCGGTACGCCGATGATGTTGGCGACCGGGAGACCGACCATCGTCATCGACACCGCCCAGGCCCGCAGATTGACCGGCACGAGTGTGGTCCCGACCACCGCGCCGATGCCGAAGAACGCCCCGTGCGGTACGCCGGTCAGAAACCGCGCCGCCATCAGGAACTCGTAGCTCGAGGCAACGGCCGACAGCACGTTGCCGATCACGAACACCGCCATCAGCCCGAGCAGCAGCCGCTTCCGGCCGGTCCGGGCACCGAGCGCCGCGATCACCGGTGCGCCGACCACCACGCCCAGCGCGTACGCCGAGATGAGGTGGCCGGCGGTCGGGATCGAGATCCCCACACCGTCAGCGATCTGGGGCAGTACTCCCATCGTGACGAACTCGGTGGTTCCGATCGCGAAACCACCGGTCGCCAGCGCGAACAGAGCGAGGCCGACAGGCCACTCGGTGCTGCGGCTGTCAGGAGTCACTGAGTTTTTCACGCCTGATTGTCGCACCCACGAGCAGCAGCACCGCGATGAGGGCGAAGACCACATTGCCGATCAGGTCGGTGGTCCGCGACGCGTCCATCACCGGGTCCTCCGGGAACGCGTGCCACGCGTAGGTCAGGAGCGCGCCACCCGCAACCGCGAGCGAATGCAGCTGCGTCCAGCCGGTCCGCCGCGACCACCGCACCACCACGATCACTGCGAGTACGTCGAGCGCGGCCATCAGCCCGGCCTGCAGCCAGCCGTTCTTCACCAGGTCGTTCACCAGCATGAACGCCGAGCTGAGCACCAGCCCGGCGGCGCCGACCAGCCACGCCGAGGGCACCGTGCCCGCCGTACGACGCCGTCCGCGGGAGCCGACCCGGGCCGCGATGGCGACGAGGACGACGATCGCGATTCCGGTCCCGGCGAACTGCGCCGGCGATGCGACGAACGAGTCGCTGCTCAGGGCGAACGCCGTGTTGGCCACGATGCCGGCGACGAAGATCGCGCCGTACACCCAGAGGCCGATCTTGCCGAGCCACGGTTCGCGGGGGCGGCGCGAGGCCGACTCGACCAGCACGATCGGCACGGTGATGCTCCACACCGTGTGCAGCGCGAGAACGAACAACGTCCATGGCGCGCCCATGCCCAGCGCCGAGATATGTCCCGGGTCGAGCAGCCGCAGGTCCGCGTAGTTCGGGTTGAACAGCGACTGCGTGGTTACCCCTTCCTCGAGTACGCCGTACGCCAGCGCGAGGATCATCACGCTCGGGTAGCCCCAGCCGCGGCGCCTGACGACTTCACGGATCAGCACCGCGCCACCGCCGTACAGCGGGGCCAGGAACAGCAGCGCGAAGATCTGGTTGATCGGGATGTTCCCCAGCAGGAACTCCGCCACCAGTGGCGCCAGGAAGAACAACCCGAGGGCCGGCAGGGTCCGCTTCATCACACTCACATCGGTTGTGTCGGTCACGCTCCTCACTCTCGCGTTCGACGGGCGCCGGCACCGATGCGATCCGTCCGGATCCTGCGCTGACGGACGTCGGGCCCCGGACCTGACGGATGTCATGGCTCAGGGCCAGACACTTGCCACGAGCAACAAGGTTGAGCTCGTCGTCGGCCTCACCGTCTTCGGTCCCGACGACTACAACCGCGCCCTGGTCTTCCATCCCGATGGCCCGCGACGCAGCCAGAGCCGCCTCACCCTCAGCGACGCGCAGAGACCGGACCGTCTACACCGCTTGGGGCGACTGGTTCGCCTGGCTGTGCTGCCTCGTCGCCCTGGCCGGGGTGGTGTGGTTGAGGTCGCGCGGTGGGCGTGGGAGCATCCGGCATGGCCAACTATGGGGATCACCAGTTGCAGATCTATCTGCAGGGGATGCTGCAGGGGACACGGCCGGAGATCACGACCGACCTGGCCCGGCTGGAGTCGCAGGCGGCCGGGACGCTGTCCGCTGAGGCGATGGGGTACATCGTGCCGAGCGCGGGCAGCGGGGCGACGGCGCGCGCGAACCTGGCGGCGTTCGATCGGTGGCGGCTGGTGCCCCGGATGCTGCGCGGCAGCACCGACCGTGACCTGTCCTGCACCATCCTCGGTACGGCGATGCCCGCGCCGGTGCTGGTCGCGCCGATCGGAGTACAGACGCTGGCCCACCCCGACGGCGAGCTGGCGACGGCCCGGGCGGCGGACGCGCTCGGCCTGACCTACACGCACTCGACGCAGGCGAGTCACGCCTTCGAGCAGATCGAGGCGAAGAGCAAGTGGTACCAGCTCTACTGGCCGACCGACCGCGACGTCTGCCTCAGCTTCCTGCAGCGGGCGAAGGCGAGCGGGTACGGCGTCCTGGTCGTCACCCTCGACACCGGGACGCTGGGCTGGCGTCCGGCCGATCTGGACCGCGGGTTCCTGCCGTTCCTCAAGGGAGAGGGTCTGGCGAACTACTTCAGCGACCCGGCGTTCCAGGCGAAGCTGGCCAAGCCGGTCGCCGAGGACCCGGGCGCGGCGGTGATGCACTGGGCGCAGATGTTCCCGAACGTCGGCCTGGGCTGGGACGAGCTGTCGTTCCTGCGGGACAACTGGGACGGCCCGATCGTGCTGAAGGGGATCACGGCCGTCGAGGACGCCAAGCTGGCCGCCGAGCACGGCGTGGACGGGGTCGTGGTCTCGAACCACGGCGGCCGCCAGGTCGACGGCGCGATCGCGTCACTCGACGCGCTGCCGGCGATCGCGGACGCGGTCGGTGAGCAGCTGACAGTCCTCTTCGACTCTGGCGTCCGCACCGGCTCGGATGCGGCGAAGGCCCTCGCACTCGGGGCCAAGGCCGTGCTGCTCGGCCGTCCGCTTCTCTACGGCCTCGCACTGGCCGGGCAGGCGGGTGTCGAGCACGTCCTGCGCTGCTTCCTGGCCGAGCTCGACCTGACCCTGGCACTGTCCGGCTACGCCAACCACCGCGAGCTCAACCGGGACTCGGTGGTCCGGGCGTGAAGGCGGTCATCTTCGACCTGGACAACACACTGTTCGACCACACCGGGTCGGCGACGTACGCGATCCGGAGCTGGATCCCCGAGCTGGGTGGTACGACGACCGACGAGCTGGTCGCGGAGTGGTTCGTGATCGAGGACCGTGTCTACAGCCGGTTCCTGGCCCGCGAGATCACGCACCAGGGGCAGCGGCGTGGCCGGCTCCGCGACTTCCTGCCCCTGCTCGGCCTCCCGGTGCCGCCGACGGATGCGGAGCTGGACGAGCTGTTCACCGGCTACCTGCACCACTACCGGTCGAGCTGGACCGCGTACCCGGACGCGCGCCCGGCGTTGGAAGTTGCCCGGAGCAACGGTTGGCGGATCGGCGTGCTGACCAACGGCAGCACGAAACAGCAGAACGCGAAGCTCCAGGCGATCGGACTGGCTGACCTCGTCGACGTGGTCTGTACGACGGAATCCCTCGGCGTCAGCAAGCCCGCCCCAGAGACCTACCTGCGGACCTGCGAGGCGCTGGGCGTCGACCCGGTGGACACACTGATGATCGGCGACAACCTCGAGCTGGACGTGCTGGCGGCCCGCGCCGTCGGCCTGACCGCGCATCACCTCGATCGCGCGGCCGGCGTCACCCTCACGCAACTGGTCTGAGATTCCGGTCTTCGGAGTCGGAGAAGTCGTTCGTCATGGCACGATCTTCCGGACTGTCCGGCGCCGGGCCATCCATCCGGACCGATCAGGTCCGGATGTCTGCTGGACCGGGCCGGATTCCTGGGATCAGGCCGGTGTCTGCGTCCGCCGGTACTGCGACGGAGGTACGCCGTACCGGTCGAGGAAGGCCTGCCGGAGGGACTCGGTCGAGCCGAAGCCGCACTGCCGGGCGACGGCCGCGAGTGGCAGCTCTCCCGAAACCAGGAGGTGTGCCGCTGCCTCGGTGCGGACACCGCGGACGTACTGCGCCGGCGTCTGCTCGACGTGGGTGAGGAACATCCGCGACAGGTGCCGCTCGCTGACCCCGGCGAGTCGCGCCAGGGCCGGCGTACTCAGGTCCGAGGTCGGGTGGCTGACGATGTGGTCGCGGAGCCGGCGGACGAGGAGGTCGCCGCTCAGCCGGCTCGCCACGAACATGCTCATCTGGGACTGGCCGCCCGGCCGCTGGAGGTAGGTGACCGTGCCCAGCGCGACACCGCGGGCGATCGCCTCGCCGTGGTCCTCCTCGATGAACGACATGGTCAGATCCAGTGCGCTCGTGACGCCACCCGAGGTCGCGATCTCGCCGTCGCGGATGTAGATCGGATCCGCGTCGACATCGACATCCGGGTGCTTCGCCGCGAGCTGGTCGGCGTACATCCAGTGGGTTGTGATGCGGCGCCCGCTCAGCAGGCCGGTGGCCGCGAGCACGGTCGCGCCGGTGCAGACCGACGACACCCGGCGGGCGAGCGCGGACAAGCGTCGTACATGCCCGACCAGGCTGCGATCGGCGGCGGCGTCCTCGTGTCCGAGTCCGCCGGACACGAGCAAGGTATCCATCGGTTCGTTGAACCGCTCGAGCGCCACATCGGCCTGCAGTTGCAGACCCGAGTCACAGTGCACCGCGCGCTTCCCCGGCGTCGCCAGCACCATCCGGTACGGCGGGTTGGCGCCGATGCGGTTCGCGATGTCCAGACACGACGTCACACAGGCGATGTCGAGCAACTCGGCACCGTCGTACGCGACCAGGAGGACCAGGCGTTCGTCCACGTCGCCACGGTATCCGCTCTTGCAATGTAACGTTCACAACACATACCGTCGGTTCTGAAGTGTTCGCTACAAGGAGGTTCGATGGAGCGAGTCGCGGCCCTGGTCCGGCGGTACGTCGACGCGGGACGCTATCCGGGCGCGGTCACAGCCGTGGCCCGGCGGGACAAGGTGGAGCTCTTCGAGGCCTGCGGACTCGCGGACGCCGAGCGTGGCCGGGAGATGCGGCCGGACACGATCTTCCGGATCTTCTCGATGACGAAGCCGATCGTGAGCCTCGGGTTGATGCAGTTGTACGAGGAGGGCCGGTTCCAGCTCGACGATCCGGTGGTGAAGTACCTGCCCGCGCTCGGCCGCCCGAAGGTGTTCGCGGACGGCGCGCTCCGCGACTCCACTCGGGAGATGACGGTGCGCGACATCCTGATGCACATGTCGGGGCTCGCGGCCTCGAACGGCAAGCACCCGGTCAGCCGGCTCTACCAGGACGCCGGGCTGACCGGGATGGACTCGGACGCACCGTTGTCGGAGCTACCGGCCCGGCTGGCAGATCTTCCACTGCAGGCGGATCCGGGGACGCGCTGGATCTACGGGATCTCGACCGACCTGGTCGGGCTGCTCTGCGAGGTGATCGGCGGTCTGCCGCTGGACGAGTACCTGCGCACCCGGATCTTCGATCCACTCGGTATGACGGACACCGGGTTTTCGGTGCCCGAGGCAAGCATCTCCCGCTTCGCCGCGAGCTACACGTACGCCGACGGCAGCTTCGCGCCGGCGGACGACCCGTTGACGAGCGCGTACCTTCGGCCGCGCGCGTTCCTGTCCGGCGTGGCTGGGTTGGTGTCGACGGCCGGGGACTATCTGCGGTTCGCCCGGATGCTGGCCGCCGGCGGTTCGCTGGATGGTGTGCGGATCATCGGCCCACGGACACTGCGGTTCATGACCATGAACCACCTCCCCGGTGGTCAGGACCTCGCGGCGGTGGCCGATTTCGGTGGCGAGACGAAGCGAGCGGGACAAGGCTTCGGCCTCGGGTTCGGGGTGTTGCTGGATCCGGCGGTGGCGCAGACGATCGGCACCCCGGGCGAGTACTTCTGGGGTGGTGCCGCCTCGACGGCGTTCTTCGTCTCGCCGGCCGACGAGCTGGCCGTCGTCTTCCTGACCCAGTTGCGTCCGTCCTCCAGCTATCCGATCCGTCGCGAGTTGCGCGCCGCTGTCTATGCCTCACTCGACGACTGACGACGGTTGCCGGCTCTGGACCGAGGCGACCGGCGACGGACCAACCGTCGTCCTCGTCCACGGCGGCCCTGGCTGGTGGGACGTCTTCGACGGCCTCCCTCGGCTGCTGCCCGGCTTCAGGGTCCACCGGTGGGACCAGCGCGGCTGCGGCCGGTCCGATCGCCGCGGTCCGTACACCCTCGAACGCTCGGTCGCCGACCTCGAGACGATCCGCCGCGGCCACGACAAGTTCGTCCTGGTCGGCCACTCCTGGGGTGCGGCCCTCGCGCTCCAGTACGCCGCTGCGCACCTCGACCACCTCAGCCACCTGATCCTGGTCTCGAGCACCGGGCTCGACGGACCACCCCCGTCGTACCGGGACCGCGTTGCCGAGCGGCTCGTGCCGTCAGTTGATCCCTGGATCGCGCGCATCGCCACGAACTTCGCCGACCAGTCCACCGCTCTCGACTCCGCGCGTCGGCTCAACACACCACGCTTCGAGCCCAACCAGGAATGCGCCGACGCGTTGCTGGCCGAGCTCCGTGCGGTGCCGGATCGGGCTGGCGCTTGCGAGCGGATCGACGTACCGACGTTGTTGATCCACGGTGCGGAGGATCTGCGGCCGCCGTACGTCACGGACAGTCTGCTGCGCGCGCTGCCGAATGCGGAACGGGTAGTGCTCGACGGTGTCGGGCACTACCCGTGGGTGGAAGACCCGGACGGCTTTCAGAAAGCCGTCCGGACCTTTCTCAGTTGATGGTCCAGGTATCCGAGCCGGTGACGAGGGCCTGCAGGTCGCCGGTGCCCTGAGCCTCCTGGGCGGTGGTGATCTGCTGACGGACCATGTCGTCGTACGCCGGGCGCTCGACCGCACGGAAGATGCCGATCGGCGCCTGGTGCAAGACACCGGCGTCGGTCAGCCGGGACAGCGCGAACGCGTACGCCGGGTCGTCCGCGTGGGCGTCGTGGACGACCAGGTCGGCCTCGCCGTTGGGCAGGTCGGCGACCTCCTTCACGGCCAGCGAGGCGAAGCCGTCGCGGACCACGCCGAGCCGGCCTTCCTTGCCGAACCTGATCGGCTCGCCGTGCACCAGCGGGATGATCGCGTCGTCACGGGTGTCGGGGTCCTTGAACGCCTCGAACGCGTTGTCGTTGAAGATCGGGCAGTTCTGGTAGATCTCCACGATCGCGGTGCCACGGTGCTCGGCGGCCGCGCGCAGGACCGAGGTCAGGTGCTTGCGGTCGGAGTCGATCGTGCGGGCCACGAACGTCGCCTCCGCGCCGAGCGCCAGCGAGACCGGGTTGAACGGGTTGTCCACCGAGCCCATCGGCGTCGACTTCGTCACCTTGCCCGGCTCCGAGGTCGGCGAGTACTGACCCTTGGTGAGGCCGTAGATCCGGTTGTTGAACAGCAGGATCTTCAGGTTCACGTTCCGCCGCAGCGAGTGGATCAGGTGGTTGCCGCCGATCGACAGCGCGTCGCCGTCACCGGTCACCACCCAGACGCTCAGGTCCGGCCGGGCCACCGCGAGACCGGTCGCGATCGCCGGCGCGCGCCCGTGGATCGAGTGCATGCCGTACGTCGACAGGTAGTACGGGAACCGGGACGAGCAGCCGATGCCGGAGACCATCGCGATGTTCTCGCGCTTGATCCCGAGCTCGGGCAGGAAGCCCTGGAACGCGGCCAGCACGGCGTAGTCACCGCAGCCGGGGCACCACCGGACCTCCTGGTCCGACACGTACTCCTTGCGGTTCTGCGGCTCGCTCGCGGCCGGGACGCCGTGCAGCCCACCGGGCAGACTCGGCAGGCCGAGGTCGACCGTACTCATCGTGCTCCTCCCAATCGGGACTGGTGCAGATCGTGCTCGTTGCCGTTCAGTGCCTCGCCGTGCGTCAGGTTGGCGGCGGCTTCGCCCAGGTGGCGCGCGTCGTCGTCGATGCCCTCGGTCTCCTCGACCAGGTTGCCGATCACTTCGGCCAGCTCGGCCGCGCCGAGCGGCATACCCCGGACCTGCGCGTAGGAGACGACGTCGACCAGGAACTTCGCCCGCAGCAGCATCGCCAACTGGCCCAGGTTCATCTCCGGGACCAGGACCTTGTCGTAGCTGCGCAGCAGGTCACCCAGGTTCGGCGGGAACGGGTTCAGGTGCCGCAGGTGGGCCTGCGCGACCTTGCCGCCGACCTTGCGGACCCGGCGGACGCCGGCGCCGATCGGGCCGTACGTCGATCCCCAGCCCAGCACCAGGACCTTCGCCGTACCGTCCGGGTCGTCGACCACGATCGGGTCGATGGAACGGGCGATGCCGTCGACCTTCGCCTGCCGGGTGCGGATCATCAGGTCGTGGTTGGCCGGGTCGTAGGAGATGTTGCCGGTCTTGTCCTCCTTCTCCAGACCGCCGATGCGGTGGTCCAGGCCCGCCGTACCCGGGATCGCCCAGGCGCGGGCCAGGGTCTCCGGGTCGCGCAGGTAGGGGAGATAGATCGGTGCGCCCTTGTCGTCGGTGGCGTTCGGCTCGAGGGTGAAGTCCGGGTCGATCGTCGGCAGGTCGTCGACCACCGGGATCTGCCACGGCTCCGAACCGTTGGCCAGGTAGCCGTCGGACAGCACGATCACCGGCGTCCGGTAGGTGACGGCGATCCGAGCCGCCTCGACCGCGATCGCGAAGCAGTCCGCGGGGGACTGGGCCGCGATCACCGGCAGCGGCGCCTCGCCGTTGCGGCCGAACATCACCTGCAGCAGGTCGGCCTGCTCGGTCTTGGTCGGCATGCCGGTCGACGGGCCGGCGCGCTGGATGTCACACACGACCAGCGGCAGCTCGAGCATCACGCCGAGGCCGATCGTCTCGGACTTCAGGCTGATGCCCGGACCGGACGACGTGGTCACGCCGAGCGCTCCGCCGAAGGACGCGCCGAGGGCGGCGCCGACACCGGCGATCTCGTCCTCGGCCTGGATCGTGGTCACGTTGAACCGCTTGAGCTTGGACAGCTCGTGCAGTACGTCGGAGGCCGGGGTGATCGGGTACGCGCCCAGGACCAGGGGCAGCCCGGCCCGCTGAGCGCCCGCCACCAGGCCGTACGCCAGCGCCAGGTTGCCGGAGATGTTCCGGTAGGTGCCGGTGGCCATCTTGGCCGGCTTCACCTCGTACCGGACCGAGAACTCCTCGGCGGTCTCGCCGAAGTTGTAGCCCGCCCGGAAGGCCGCGATGTTCGCGTCGCGGATGTCCGGCTTACTCGCGAACTTGGTCTCGAGGAACGTGATCGTCGACTCGACCGGGCGCTGGAACAGCCACGACACCAGCCCCAGCGCGTACATGTTCTTGGCCCGGGACGCGTCCTTGCGGGTCAGGCCGAACTCCTTGACCGACTCCACCGTCATGCCGGTCAGGTTCAGCGGCACCACGTGGTAGCCGTCGAGCTCACCGGTCTCCAGCGGGTTCTCGTCGTACCCGATCCGCTTCAGGTTCCGTGGAGTGAAGTCGGCGGTGTCGACGATCAGGGTGGCGCCGCGCGGCACGTCGCGCAGGTTCGCCTTCAGCGCCGCCGGGTTCATCGCGATCAGCACATCGGGCGCATCACCCGGCGTGAGGATGTCGTGGTCGGCGAAGTGGAGCTGGAAGGACGACACTCCCGGCAGAGTTCCGGCTGGTGCCCGGATCTCGGCGGGGAAGTTGGGCAGGGTCGACAGATCATTGCCGAACGATGCCGTTTCCGCTGTGAACCTGTCCCCCGTGAGCTGCATCCCGTCGCCGGAGTCGCCGGCGAAGCGGATCACCACGCGATCGAGCTGCTTGACCTCGATGGTCACTGTTCTGTTCATCTCCAAGTCGAAGCTTGGGCCGGCCCGCCGCGTCGTGGGCGACAGGTCGATCCCCCCAGTTCAGGGCGATAACCCCAATATTAGTTCGCCCTTAGTACAGAACCATGCGGAAGCCCCGGTGGTCCACAGCCTGGGACACGGTGTTAGTGGGTGGATTCATCCGCTAGGGACGAATTCGCCAATATCACCCTGTGCAGTCGTTCCCTTGCGATCCGACTTCGCCTCCAGGTCACCGACCTCAAATCCGGGTACGGCCCCTACGTCTCAGTCGACTCGATCATGCTCTGCACCAACTAAGCTGCTGCCGTGTCGGAGAGTTATGGGGTCGTCCTCGCGGTGGTCGCGCTCGGCCTGGTCGGGCTGATCGGCGCCTTCGCGCTGAACAAGGCGCTCACCGTCACCTATCCGACCGAGAACAAGCTCAAGACGTACGAGTCCGGCGTCGACCCGGTCGGCGAGGGCTGGGCGCAGGTGCACATCCGGTACTACCTGTTCGCCTACCTCTACGTGATCTTCGCCGTCGACGCGATCTACCTCTTCCCGTGGGCGACGATCTTCGCCACCCTCGGCTTCTCCACCTTGATCGAGATGTTCGTCTTCCTCGCCTTCGTCGCGGTCGGCCTGCTCTACGCCTACCGCAAGGGCGTCCTCCGCTGGACCTGATGCGGACCGCCAAGCCATCACAATCGCGCCGACGAGCCGCCGCCACGCTCAGGTCGCCCGAGCGGTGTGCGTTGTGATGGCCTGGGCGTCCGCTGCTACGCCCGAGCCAGGGCTGCGGCGATAGCCCAGTCCTGTGGGCCGATGCCGACGGACTTGAAGACGGTGCGGCCGGTGGAGGCTGGAGGAGCTGAGAGCGCGGGCCCGAGCTCGATCAGGTCTGCGCGTTGCAGTACGCCGGAGGTGATGGCGTCGATGATCTCGCCGGACTCTTCCAGCGCCGCTTCCCGCTGATCGACCAGGACCGTCGACGCGGTGGCGAAGAGGTCGCGCGGTAGCTCGCGCATCGTCGGGCGGAAGGCGCCGATGGCATTGACGTGGACGCGGTCGGGGAGCGCGTCGGCGGTGAAGAGCGGCGTGGTGGACGACGTGGCGCAACAGACGATGTCCGCGTCGGCGATCGCGTCGTCGATATCCGTGCCTGGAGTGAACTTCACCTCGGGAAACTCGTCGGCCAACGCCTTGCTCAGTCCCGTAGCGCGGTCAGCTGAGCGACCGGTGACGATGACGTCGGCGATCGGTCGTACGGCGAGAACTCCGCGGACCTGGTCGGGTGCCTGAGCGCCGGTCCCGATCAGCGTGAGCCGGGTCGCGTCGGCCTGGGCGACCAGATCGGTGGCGACCCCGACGACCGCACCGGTCCGCAGTGTGGTGATCGAGCTGCCGTCCGCGACGAGTTGATCGCCGGCGCCGGTCCAGATCACCGTCGCGCGGATGGCCGGCACCTGATCGAGCGCGATACCGATCTTCTTCACCACCGCGCTCCCGGTCGGCGTGTGGTACGCCGACATCACCAGCACCGACCCGTTGCCGAAGATCTGCCGCGGCGGCAGGACGAAGTTCCCCGCCGCCAGTTCCCGGAACGCGTCCCGCACCGCGTCGATCGCCGTACTCATCGGAACCGCACGCCGGACATCCTGAGCCGAAAGCACCTTCACCGACCCGAGCATATTCTGGTCCGATCGACATGAGGGGATCGAATGAACGACCTGCATGCGGAAGCGCTGGTGGCGGATGCGCACAACGACCTGTTGATGCTGGTGGCGCGACGGCCGAAGGCGACGTGGGCGCAGTACTTCCGGGAGCGGTGGATCCCGCAGTTGCGCGAGGGCGGGATCGACGTCCAGGTGCTGCCGGTGTTCATCGACGACGAGTTCCGGCCCGAAGGTGCCTTGCGCGAGACGCTGCGGATGATCGAGGCCGCGCATCGGATCGCCGAAGGCAACGCCGATGAGGTCGCGCTCTGTACGGCGCCTGGCGACATCCCGGCCGCGACCCGCGCCGGCAAGATCGCGCTGGTACTGGCGCTCGAAGGCTGTCCGCAGATCGACAACGACCTCGAACTCCTGCAGACGCTGCAGCGGCTCGGCGTCCGGATGGTGTCGTTCACCCACTTCGGCCGCAGCGCGCTCGGCGACGGATCGGGCGAGGACGCGACCGGCAGCCGGCTCACCCACGCCGGCGTCGAGGCGGTCGGTCTGCTCGAGGAGCTCGGCGTACTGATCGACGTCTCGCACGTCGGCCGCGGCGGCGTCGAGCACATCCTCGAGCTGGCGACCAAACCGCTGGTCGCGTCGCACTCCAGCGCGTTCGCCCTGCGCGACCACCACCGCAACCTGACCGACGAGCAGTTGCGGGGAATCGCGGCCACCGGCGGCGTCATCTGCGTGAACTTCTTCGCCGGATTCCTCACCACCGCGGAGAAGCCAACTGTCGATCACCTGGCCGATCACCTCGAGTACGTCGTGAACGTCGCCGGCACCGACCATGTCGGGCTGGGCAGCGATTTCGTGGCCGAGGTGTTCGGGGAGAAGGTCCCGGCCTGCGACCGTCCGCTGGTCATCCAAGGCCTCGACGTCGAGGTGTTCGTGCCCGGTCTCGAAGGCCCGGCCGGGATGCCGCTGGTCACCGACGCGCTCCAGCGCCGTGGGTTGTCAGAGGCAACTATTCGCAAGGTACTCGGCCAGAACCTGGTTCGTGTTCTCTCATCGGAGGCGTGAGATGCAAAGCTGGTTGGACAACAACCTCGGTCGGCTGATCGAGAAGCACGATGTGCCGGCCGCGTCCGTCGCGGTCTGGGCCGACGGCGAGCTGAGTACGGCGGCGGCCGGCATCCTCAGCCTGAACACCGGCGTCGAGGCCACCACCGACTCCGTCTTCCAGGTCGGCTCGATCACCAAGCTGTGGACCACCACGCTGATCGCCCAGCTGGTTGTCGAGGGCAAGGTCGACCTCGACCGGCCGGTCCGCGACTATCTGCCCGAGTTCAAGCTCGGCGACGAGGCCGCGGCCGCGTCGATCAGGCCGCGGCACCTGCTCACGCACACCGCCGGCTTCTCGGGTGACGCCTTCACCCCGACGTCGCGTGGCGACGACGGTGTCGAGCTGTTCATCCGCGATGTGCTGCCCGGCCTGGCCCAGGAGGTTCCGCCCGGCGCGGGGTTCTCCTACAACAACTCGGGCTTCGTCGTCCTCGGCCGGATCGCCGAGGTCCTGCGGGGCAAGCCGTACCACGAGCTGATCCGCGAACAGATCGGCGTACCGCTGGAGTTGAAGCACCTGGCCACGATCCCGGACGAGGCGCTGCTGTACCGGGCCGCGGTCGGGCACATCTCGCCGAAGCCGGATGAGCCTTTGCAGGCCGCGCCGGTGTGGAGTCTCGTGCATGCGATGGCACCGGCAGGCTCGTTGCTGGCGATGAGTGCGAGCGACCTGATCACCTTCGGCCGGGCGTACCTGGACGCGTCGCTGCTGGACCGGGCCACCATCGACCGCCTGTGGCAACCGCAGGTCGACGTACCGCCGACCGGTGGCTTCCCGGCTCACTGGGGCCTCGGCTGGATGATCTTCACGCTCGATGGCGGGACGGTCTACGGTCACGACGGCGGGACCGTCGGACAGTCCGCGTTCTTCCGGCTGGTCCCGGACAAGGGCGTCGCGGTCGCGCTCCTGACCAACGGCGGCAACACCTCGTCGCTGTACGACGAGCTGGTCGGCCACGTACTGCGGGAGACCGCGGGGATCGAGCTTCCGGCCCGGCCGGTGCCGCCGGCCGAGCCGGTCGAGATCTCGGCCGACCTGGTCACCGGCCGGTACGAAGGTGTGCTGACCGCCTCGACCGTCAGCGTCGAGGACGGTGAGTTCTGGGTGCTGGAGGAGGCAGTCGGCGAGGAGGCGAAGGTGATCCTGCCCGAGCCGCGGCGGACCCGGCTGGTCCCGCTCGACGACTCCCGGTTGATCGCCGCCGAGCCCGAGCACGGTGATCACACGGTGCTGGCGTTCCGGGATCCGGTCGACGGCCGGGCGGCGTACCTGTTCCAGGGCGGACGGCTCACACCGCGCAGCAGGTGAGAACACTCGTTTAAAGCGGACCGACCGGTGCATGAAGTCCCGCCGCACTGGGAAGGAGTGTCAGTGACGTGCGGCGTGGCTGGGGCCGTAGCACGTCGCGCTTCACCGAGAGTCACCTGCCTCGCCCTCACCGGATCGTTGCCGGGTCACCCTTTGTGATTGCGGACGGCAACTATTGTGAGGGTCCGCCGTACCCTGGATAACGGATTGCGTACAGCCTGTCGCCAAGTAGTCAACCTGGAGTTATGGTGATTACTCGGGGGAATGGGGTGAGTACGGGGTGGTGAGGCTATGTCGTGGCAACTGTGGGTGGCGATCGCACTCGCAGCGACCGGGGTCGTGATCCTGGTCGTGTGGCGAATGCGGCACGCCCAGCACGTGTTCGACGACATCACCCGCATCGACCGTTCCGCCGAGAGTAGCCAGTCCGATTCATCCGGTGACGAGCTCGCCGAGGCGAGGGCCCGCCGGATCCCACCGCAGTCGCCGCCGCGCCGCAAACACGGATAACGCGACCCGAGAAGACGCCCGGTCCCCACCCGGGTTCCGCCCAAGCCGCTCACGTTCGGTGGCCCGCACAGCGCCGAACGTGAGCGGCTGTGGGACTGCGTCGGAGACTGTGGGATCTCAGTCCAACAGTCCGTCCCGCCGGGCCACCGCGGCCGCCTCGGTCCGTGACCGGACGCCGAGCTTGCCGAGGATGTTCGACACGTGCACGCTCACGGTCTTCTCGCTGATGTACAGCTCCCGGGCCAACTGCCGGTTCGTCCGCCCGTCGGCGACCAGCTTCAGCACCTCGGTCTCTCGCGCGGTCAGCGCACCTGAGCCCAACCCGGGTCCTTCGACTCCGCCGAGCTCGTCCAGCAGCGGCTTCGACCCCAACTCCCGGCCGACCTCCGCCGCCAGCGCCGCCTGCTCGTTCGCCTCGGCCACCCGGCCCGCGGCACGCAGTGCGGCCGACAACCGCACGCGCGACCAGGCCTGCTCGAAGACGTACCCGTACCCGAAGGCGTCCATGGTCCGCTGCCACGCGGCCACATGCTCCTCCGGTGACGGCGGATCGATCCCGGTCAGCCACCGGAGCCGCTCCCACTCCGCCTCCAGCCGCGACAGCCAGGCCAGCCCTTCGACACCGATCACCCGGCCGGGCGGTAGCCCCTTCTCCACCGTCGCCTGTCCGGTCGCGAGCAGCTCGGAGCCTCGGGCAACCAACTCCTCGGCCGCCGACGGCTCGCTCACCGCCCGGTGGCACAGCAGTTGCATTCCGAGCGTCGTGAAGCGGATCTGGGCCATGAACCACTCGGTCTGGAACACGTCCGCCAACAGCGCGGACACATCCGCGATCAGCTTCTCCGCGTCGGCGACCTGGTCGAGTTGGCGGTAGGCGTCCACGGCCGGCTGCAGCCCGATGATCGGCAGCATGACGTCCAGATCCCACCACTTCCGCATCCGCTCCAGCTCTTCCGCGACGGAGGTGTCCCCGCGTCCGCTCCGGACCGCGAAGTCCACCGCGCGGAGCGCCGCCGCCGACGCGGCCGGAGTCTTGGAGTCAGTCCGGGCGGTTGCCGTCGCGTCGTCCCAGTCGCCCAGGACGAACTGCGTCAGCGCCAGCATCCGCCGTGCGTCGAACCCGTACGCCGCCCACTGCCGGCCGAGCTCACCGGCGCGCTGCGAGGCATGGACGAGCGCAGTCTTCGCGCCCTGCAGGTCGCCCTCCTCGTAGTACGTCGAACCGAGCAGGAACCGGCTCCGGACCTCTGCCGCCGCGTCACCGGTCAGCTGGGCCCGTACGGCGGCCTCCTCCAACTGCCTGGCGGCCGCGACCGGGTCACCGGCCCGGCGCCGGAGCTGGGCCAGGGTGATCCCGGCGTCGCCGGCGGCCGACTCCTGGCCGGCCTCGCGAGCGATCTCGAGCGCCTTGTGCGCCCAGCGCTCCGCCTCCATCGGGCGGCCGAGCGCGTCGGACACCCGTGCGTACAGCGAGGCGACCTGGGCCTTGAAGACGGTCGACGGCTCGTCGGACACCAGCTTGAGCGCCTGCGTGACGGCTTCGTTGGCCTCCTGGTCATGGTCGACGATCAGCGCGATGTCCGCGAGTGGCAGCAGCAACTGAGCCCGCTGCAGCTTCGGCGCGTCCGGCGGCAGATCCACGAGCGCCTTGCGGAGCAGCTTGAGCGCGCGCAAGTGCTGCGAGGACAACGTGGCCGCCAGCGCGGTGTCGACGATCAGCCAGGTCTTGTCGATCGTGTTGTCGGGCGATGCGTTCGGGAACAGCTCGAGCGCCATCTCGTAGTGCTTCAGCGCCTCCTGCGGCGCGGCGACCGTGATGGCCTCCTGCCCGGCCCGGACCCGCGCCTCGAACGCGGTGGCCAGGTCGTGCGACCGGGTGGCGTGCCCGGCGAGCTCGGCCGCCGTACCCGCGACGGTCTGGTCCTTCAGCGCCTGCACATACGCCGCGTGCTGGCGGACCCGCTCGCCCGGCAGGAGGTCGTCGTACACAGCCTCGGCCAGCAGGGCGTGCCGGAAGTAGTAGCTCGCGTTGCCCGGTACGTCGATGATGTGGGCGTCGATCAGCTCGCGCAGAGCCTGGTCGAGCTCGCGGTCGGGCAGTCCGGCGACAGTGGTGAGCAGCGTGTGCGGCACCCGGCGGCCGGCGACTGCGATGACGCGGGCCACCTGCCGGGCGTCGTCGGACAGCGGATCGAGCCGGACCAGCAGCAGGTCGGCCAGATCGGGCGGTACGGCATCGCCGTCGCCCATCGACGCCGCGGCCACCAGTTCCTCGGTGAAGAACGCATTCCCGCCGGCTCGCTCGAGGATCCGTCGTACCTCAGTCTCCGAGAGTGGCTTGGAGACCAGCGAGTCCAGCAGTGTGCGGGACTCGTCGGCGTCCAGGGGCGCCACGTTGACTCGGCGTACGCGCGGGTTGCGGGACCACTCGGCGATCGGGCGGCGCAGCGGGTGGCGGCGGTGCAGGTCGTCGCTCCGGTACGACACCACCAGAGCCAGGCGCTGTGAGGTCAGCCGGGTGATGAGGAAGCCGATCAGGTCGCGGGTGGAGTCGTCGGCCCAGTGCGCGTCCTCGATGATCACCAGCAGTGGCTCACTGGTGGACAGCGCGGTGAACGCGCCCAGGACCGCGTCGAACAGGGCGGCCCGATCGAGCTGGCCCTCCTGGGGCACGGGCTGGGCGCCGATCAGGCGATGGGTGGGCAGGAGCCGGCCGATCGCCGGGAAGTTCGTCAGGACGCTCTCGACCAGATCGGGCCGCTCGCCGGCCAGCCGGCCGAAGATCTCGGTGAACGGCAGGTAGGGCAGGCCGGCATCGCCGAAGTCGGTGCAGTGCCCGACCAGGACGCCGAAACCGCGCTCGTGGGCCCCGGTGGCCACTTCGTCCAGCAAGCGGGTCTTCCCTACCCCCGCATCACCGGACAGCAGAACGGCGCCGGCACGGCGCGTTCGCGCGTCGTCGACGGCACTGAGGAGGGCGGCCATCTCGGTCGAGCGGCCGACGAGAGGTGTCGAGGTCCAGGGCACATCGTCCATCTTCGCCCCTGGAGCCGACACAAATCGACGGCATCCCGTCCGCTGACCCTCCCGGGGAACGAAAACGCCGTCCCTGACCGTTCTTGTCGGGTCAGGGACGGCGGTCCCGGCGGTCATGCCGCCGTCGTGGGTCGGAGGGTCCGGCGCGCGTGCCGCGGCTCGGGCTGGTGGGCCCGCTCCGCGTGCTCCCGGCGCGTCGCCGCCCGGAACTCACGCTTGGTCCGCTCCTGCTTGTAGGCGGTCTCCGCCTGGATCAGCTGGGGTGTGATGAACATGGTCTGCCTCCCTTCAGGCTTTCCGGCCGAACAGGTGGGCGAGGTTCCGGCGGGTCCGGGGGTTCCGGTGCTGCCGGAAGTCGCGGCTGAGGCGCTCCCTGCGGTAGGCGACCTCTGCCTTGACCGAGTCGTTGAAGTACATGGATTCCTCCTGGTCTGGTGCCGGCTTCCTGCCGACACCCTCAATCTGCTCGTCTGAGGTGACCCCGCACATCGGAGTTCCTCCCTATCCCTGCGCCTCAGGCGCCCTTAGGCGCTCCGGGTACGGCGTAGGAGCTACCTAGGGAGCCCGGAACGACGGTGCGGCCGGCTCCCCGGAGGGAGCCGGCCGCTTGGACGGACGGGGGACGGCGGGTCTCTCGCGTTCACATCGCCGGACGGGCCCGCAGCTCGGGCGCGCAGGGCTCGGGAGACTGCACCTTGGGCTTGCGGTGGAACCAGCCGGGGCGCTGGAAGTCACGCCGCAGGCGGTTCTGTCGGTAACGGACCTCTGCCTGGAGCGAGTCTGGTGAGTAGAAGAACATTGATCTCCTCCGGGAGCTTGTCGATGAACAGACAGTGCTCGCCTGAGGGGGAGTGCCACATCGGCACAACTCCCTATGCCCGCCGGCCCGGCGCCCTTAGAAGCCGTAACTGAGGCTTAGTTCGAAGTGTTCGGGGTCCAGCAGGCAGTCGGCCTGCTCGGCGAAGGTGTCCGCCGCGGTCCAGCTGGTCCGCTCGGTGTGCAGGAACCAGGTCCCCTCGGGCCGGCCCAGCAACCCGGCCTCGGCATGGTTCAACGGGCGGCCGCGGAGCCGTTGCTCACAGTGGTCGAGATGCAGGCCCGCCCGGCTCAGCGTCGTACTGATCGAGCCGTTGTCCAGGCCGCGGCCGGGCAGGTCGCGCAACGACTCCAGTGCCGGGATCCGGCTGCGCTCCAAGGAGATCGGGACACCGTCCGGCAGTTGCCTCACCCGCTCGATCACGATCACGCCGGGGTCGTCCAGCCCGAGCCGCCCGGCCAGGCCGGGATCCTGCTCGAGGGCGATCTTCACCGTCCGCATCCGGGTCTCGACGCCCTGCTCGGACAGCGCGTGCGTCCAGCCGAGCCGGCCGTCCAGCGGCCGCCCGTCGAACAGCACGAACGACCCCTTGCCGGTCCGGGTGGCGATCAGCCCGTGGTCGGTCAGTACGGCGAGCGCGGCGCGGACCGTGTTCCGGCTGACCGAGAACCGCCGGGCCAGTTCGACCTCACCGGGCAGTCGCGCGCCACGGCGTACCAGGCCGGAACGGATCTCCCGGGTCAGGACCGCCGCGACGCGTTCATGCTTCAGTTCGATCTCGGGCATCGGCGGCTCACTGGGTACTACGGAGCTGGTCGATCGTGACGACTTCGAGCATCGGTGCGTAGAGCCGCATGATGTCGAGCGCCTTGCGGTGGTTGTCCGCGGTCGAGCCGGCACACGCCTCCTCGACCACCTGGACCTGGATCCCGGCGTCCACAGCGGCCAGCGCGGTGCTGATCACGCAACAGTCGGTGGTGACGCCGCCGAGGACCAGCCGCCCGTCCGGCGCGGCCGCCTCCGCCAGCTCCGGACCCCACTTGCCGAGCGTGGTCTTGTCCAGAGTTGCAGCGCCCTTGAACTCGTCGACGAGCTGGTAGTCGGCCGACTCCGGCGGCTGCAGCGCGAACGGGAACTCCTGGTAGTACGCGACCCAGGAACCGGTTGGTTTCTCCGGTGCCACGAACCGCGTGAAGACGACGTCCGGCGCGAACAGTTCGACCAGTTGCCTGGTGGGCTCGACCACCCGCCGGAAGTCCGGCGCGGCCCAGCCGGAGCCGGGATCGGCGAAGATCCGCTGCAGGTCGATCAGCGCGAGGACCATCAGGCGATCGCCTCCTGGGTGCGTACGGCGGCCGCACCGGCGAACCGCTGGACGACGAAGCCGAGCACCAGCGCGACCAGGATGCCCAGGTTCGCGAACGCCCAGTCTCCTTCCTTGCCGCCGAGGCCGAGCGGCCCGAGCAGGTAGCCCTGCCAGGTCAGCCACGACGCCAGCGTGTTCGTGACCAGTCCCCAGCCGATGCCGGTGGCAACGACCATCGTGATCACCGGCAGCCACCGCACGTCGCCGTACCGGCCGCGGGCGTCGTACAGGTCGGCCTCGGCGTAGTCGCGCCGGCGGGTCGCGAGGTCGGCGAGCATGATGCCGCACCAGGCCGCGATCGGGACGCCGAGCGTGATCAGGAAGCCCTGGAACTCGGCCAGGAACTCGCCGCCGTAGAACACCACGTAGATCGTGCCGGCGATCATCACGACGCCGTCGATCAACGCGGCGACGTACCGCGGTGCCGGCAGTCCGATCGCCAGCAGGGACAAGCCGGACGAGTAGATGTCCAGCACCGCGCCACCCACCAGGCCGAGCACGGCCACGATCACGAACGGCACCAGGAACCAGGTCGGCAACGCCTCCGCGAGCGCCCCGATCGGGTCCGCTGCGATCGCGGCGCTCAGATCCTGCGACGATCCGGCCAGCAGCAGTCCGAACACCAGCAGTACGACGGGTGCCACCGAGCCGCCGAACGTCGTCCAGCCGACCACACCGCGGCTCGACGACTCACGGGGCAGATAGCGGGAGTAGTCGGCCGCCGCGTTGACCCAGCCGAGTCCGAAGCCGGTCATCAGGAACACCAACGCCCCGATCACCTGCTGGCTCGAACCGCTCGGCAGCGCGGACACCGTGCTCCAGTGGATCTGGTCGGCGACCAGGATCATGTAGACGACGGTGAGTACGCCGGTGACCACGGTGATGATGGTCTGCGCCCGCATGATCAGGTCGAACCCGAGCACACCGCAGGCAACGATCAGTACGCCGACCACGACCAGCGCGATCACCTTCGTCAGGGTGCCGCCGCCCCAGCCGAGGCGCTCGAAGACGGTCGCGGTCGCCAGGGTGGCGAGGATCGTCAGCACGGTCTCCCAGCCGACCGTCAGCAGCCACGACACCACCGACGGCAGTTTGTTGCCGCGGACACCGAACGCCGCGCGGCCGAGCACCATCGTCGGCGCCGAGCCGCGCTTGCCGGCCAGCGCGATCAGCCCGCAGAGCAGGAACGAGAACACCACCCCGATCACCCCGGCGATGACCGCCTGCCAGAACGAGATCCCGAAGCCCAGCGCGAACGCGCCGTAGCTCAGCCCGAGGACAGAGACGTTCGCCCCGAACCACGGCCAGAACAGCTGGCTCGGCCGGCCCTTCCGGTCGGCGTCCGCGATCACGTTCAGCCCGTTGCTCTCCACCGCGAGTGCCCGGGTCTGCTGCACCTCGAGCTGGTCGGCCATGGTGACTCCCCACACTGAATGGACCTGTTCAGTCCTGTTCAATCACGGTAGGACGGAGGGTCGGAGTGGTCAACAATGAATGCCATGCTGAGCGACGCGGTGGACGGATTCAGGCTGGCGTACGACCGGGCCGGCGAGGGACCAGCAGTGGTGCTGCTGCACGGATGGCCGGGCGACCGGACCGACTACCGGCTGCTCGCACCGATGCTGGTCGAGCGTGGTTGCGAGGTGGTGGTGCCCGACCTGCGCGGTTTCGGGGAATCGGACCGGCAGTCGGCGGATCCTGCGCAGTACGGCGTCGAGGCGCAGGGGCGGAGTGTGATCGCGCTGGTGGAGGAGCTCGGGCTGGAGCGTCCGGTGCTCGCCGGGTACGACGTCGGCAGCCGGATCGCGCAGGGGATCGCGCGCAACCGGGCCGACCTGATCGAGGGCATGGTGGTCGCGCCACCGCTGCCGGGGATCGGGAAGCGGGTGTTCTCCGAGCGCGCGCAGGCGGAGTTCTGGTACCAGGCCTTCCATCGGCTGCCGGTGATCGAGGAGCTGATCGACGGGAAGCCCGACGCGGTCCGGTCCTATCTGCGGCACTTCTGGACGCACTGGTCCGGTCCGGGCTTCGAGCCGGACCTCGATCATCTCGTCGAGACCTACTCCGTGCCGGGTGCGTTCACCGCCTCGCTCAACTGGTACCGGGCGGGTGCGGGCTCGGTCGCCACCTCCGCGGCCGAGTCGTCGCCGCCGTCGTACGACCGGATCGGCGTACCGACGGTGGTGCTGTGGCCGGAGCTCGATCCGCTGTTCCCGCGCGCGTGGTCCGATCGGCTCGACGACTTCTTCAGCGACGTACGGCTTCGGCCCGTGGACGGTGTCGGGCACTACGCGCCGCTGGAGTACCCGGAAATCCTCGCCGAAGAGATTGTCGGACTAGGCTGACCACATGTCCCAGACCGAGCTGCCGATGCCGACCGTGCGGCCGGCTGTGGGTGCGCTGGCCAAGCTCGCGCCCGAGCCGGTCCGGTACCTGCTGAACTGGGGCCGCAAGTACTCCCTCTGGGTGTTCAACTTCGGCCTGGCCTGCTGCGCGATCGAGTTCATCGCCGCGTCGATGGGCCGGCACGACTTCATCCGGCTCGGCGTGATCCCGTTCGCGCCCGGTCCGCGGCAGGCCGACCTGATGGTGGTCTCCGGCACCGTGACGGACAAGATGGCGCCAGCGATCAAACGGCTCTACGACCAGATGCCGGAGCCGAAGTACGTGATCTCGTTCGGCTCCTGCTCGAACTCCGGTGGCCCGTACTGGGACTCGTACTGCGTGACCAAGGGCGTCGACCAGATCATCCCGGTCGACGTGTACGTGCCCGGCTGTCCGCCGCGGCCGGAGGCGCTGCTGCAGGGCATCCTCAAGCTGCAGGAGAAGATCGCCGGCGAGAACATGCCGAGCCGGTACGACGAGCCGTCCGCCGCGGCGCTGACCCGCGGCCTGGTGACGCCTCAGTGAGCAGCGACGCGCTCGAGGCGCTGACCGCGGCCGGCATCGCCGCGACCCAGTCCGACAGCTTCTCGCCGACGGCGATCGACGTACCCGCGGAGTCGTGGGTGGCGGCGCACGAGGTGTTGCGGGACGCCGTCGGGTACACGTTCTTCGACTTCCTGTCCGCTGCGGACGAGCTGACGGACGGGTTCCGGGTGGTCTCGCATCTCGCGGACTTCTGGGGTGGTGCGCACGTCGAGCATCTGCTGGTGCGCACGCTGATCCCGCGGGACAAGCCGGTGCTGCCGACGCTGTCCGAGTTGTACGCCGGGGCGAACTGGCATGAGCGGGAAACGTTCGAGATGTTCGGGATCAACTTCGAGGGCCATCCGAACCTGATCCCGTTGCTGCTGCCGGACGGCTTCGAGGGGAACCCGTTGCGCAAGGAGTTCGTGCTCGCGTCCCGGGTCGCGAAGCCGTGGCCGGGCGCCAAGGAGCCGGGCGAGTCCGACCACGCCCCGGCCCACGGCGCCCCCAGCCGCCGGCGCACCCTTCCCCCTGGCGTCCCCGACCCGGAAACCTGGGGCCCGCGCCCCGCCGGATCCCCTGACCCAGATCCACTAGCCCCCGCCCAGGCGGCGGCCACCCCGGCCCGCCCCCGCCGCGCCGGCGCCGAACGCCGCCCCCGCAAACAAGCCGAGGCCCCGCCACCGGAATCTCCCCCCGCGGAAGCGCCTTCCGCGGAAGCGCCCTCGGCGGATGCGCCCTCGTCGGAAGCGCCGCCCTCGGCGCGCGCGCCTTCGCCGGACGCTCCCTCGGCGGAGCCTGAGGCGTGATTCCGACTGCGGACGAGTTGGCGCGGTACACGCTCGACCGCCAGCACCCTCTCACGCGCACCTGGGTGGACGACGCGACGCGGCTGAAGTCGTTGGCAGAGGTGCACGCGGATCCGGACTTGCTCTTGGCAACAGATCTGGAGATCGCCGCGCTGCGTGTCGAGCGGTTCGCTCCGGGACAGCCCGCCGAGTCGATGCTCAACTACTGGCTGCCGGTCGGCGCCGACCTGCACGCGATGGTCAGCATGCGCTTCGAGGGCCTGGACCCGACCAAGCCCTTCGTCGACGCGACCCCGATGACCCGCGCACCGAGCACCGCGGACCTCCCCGCCCTGGCCGCAGTCGCACGCGAGGTCTACGGCATCCACAACCCGCACTACGTCCGCCTGTGGAGTGCCGAGGCTGGGATCCCTGGCACCCAACCCGACCGCCGTTTCTTCGCCGCCCCGATCAGTCAGCTACAACCTCACGACGTACCGCCCGAGCTCGCGCTCGTCCAGGCGCGCGGCGTCGACCACTACGACGAGGCCCAGCGTGCGTACGACGCCGTGGACGCCGCCCACCCACATCACACCGAAGAGGCATCTCTCCAGGACCGTGAAGATCTGGCCGAGTCAGCCGAGGAGGGCCTCCTCTTCGACATCACAGTCGACGGCGAGTGGGCCGGATACGCGGCCGGAGTCGACAACCCCGAGGACTCACTGGGCCTCCCCGCGTACGTCGTACGGGAGATGATCCTCGCCCCGAAGTACCGAGGCCGAGGCTACGGCCGCCACCTGAGCGCCCTCCTGGCCCAAGCCCTACCGGACCCAACCCGCATCCTCATCGGCACCATCCACGCCGCCAACCAAGGCGCCCGCACCGCCGCCCAAACCGCCGGCCGAAAAGACATCGGCGGCTGGCTTCAGTTGCCCTTGTAGTAGAAGACCTCTTCGCGGGTTATTTGGCCGGTGGTTACGGTGCAGAGGGAGAGTTTGGTGGTTTGGGAGGTTTGGCCGGTGGTGGGGTCGCGCTGGTCGAAGGTGAAGCGGATCGCGAAGCGGTCGTCGAGGAGGAGGGGGCCGAGGACCTGGACGCCGACGTACTCGATGCCGGCGCTGAGCCGTTGTGCGTTCTCGAGGATGGCATCGGCTCCCTTGAGTTCGATCTCCTCGCCGCCGGTTTCGAGTGGCGCGACGCGGACGACGTCCGGCGCGGCCAGTGCCATGGCCTCGTGGACGCGGCCGGTGCTCAAGAGGCTCACGTAGCGGTTCGCGACCTCGGCTGTGGACAGGACCCGGAACTCATCCGCGTGTTCCCGGGCCCAGTCCGCGAACGTCAGCGCCGGGCGGCCGGTGAGCTCCGCGACCGTGGTCATCACGGGCTCGGGATCGTCGACGAGCTTCGCCCAGTAGGTGACCGCGCTCTCCGCGAGCGCAGGGTCAGCGCCTTGGTCGAGCATCGCCTGCCGAGCCTGCTCAGCGGACAGTTCCTCGATCCGCATCTCCTTGCCCACGGCCCGCGCGATCGTCTCCACCTGCTCGGCCTGAGTCAGCACCTCCGGCCCGGTCAGGTCGTAGGCCTGCCCGATGTGCCGATCGTCCAGCAGCGTGAGTACGGCGACCGCCGCGATGTCCCGCTCGTGGATCAGTGACCGGCCGGCCTTCGGATACGGGAGCCGTACGACGTCACCGCCCCGGAAGTCCGCGGCCCAGCCCAGTGCATTGACGGCAAATCCTCCGGGCCGTACCGCGGTCCAGTCCTTACCCACCCGCCGGAGCAGCTCCTCGACGTCACCCCAGACTCCGCCGGACGGCGCGTTCAGCGAGGACAGGTACACGACTCGCCGCGGCAGTTCCGCAACGATCGCCTCCGCGCCATCCGCGCTGTACGCCGGCCACAGCAGGAGCGCCGCATCCGCGCCGGCCGCAGCCCGTCGTACCGCTGCCGGATCATAGAGATCGCCCTGGATCAGCTCGACGTCCGGCGGCAAGGCGGCGCGGTCAGGTTTCCGGACCAGGGCGCGGACGGTCACACCCGCCGCGCGCAGCCCATCCACCACATGCCGGCCGACGCGCCCGGTCGCTCCGGTCACCAGAACGGTGCTCAGCTGAGTCTGCTTCTCATCGGTCATACGACCCACCCTTTGACCTCAACGGTGGTTGAGGTCAAGTCGGACTCGATAGGGTGCGGTCATGCTGGAGTTCGTGGTGCGGGTGGTCGGCGTACTCGTCGCCTTCCTGGTGGCGCCCCTGCTGGTCGGCCAGGCCGAGCACAAGGTGATGGCGCACATGCAGTCACGGCTCGGTCCGATGTACGCCGGTGCGTTCCACGGGTGGGCGCAGCTGGTCGCCGACGGCGTGAAGTTCGTGCAGAAGGAGAGCGTGGTCCCGGCGGCCGCGGACCGGCAGGTGTTCGAGTGGGCCCCGATCGTCGCGATCCTGCCGTACCTGGCCGCGCTGGCCGCGATCCCACTGGCGCCGGGCATCGTCGGTGCGGACCTCGACTCCGGGCTGTTCTTCGTGCTCGCGGTGATGAGCATCGGCGTACTCGGGTCGCTGATGGCGGGATGGGGGAGCGGCAACAAGTACAGCCTGCTCGGCGGACTCCGGGTCGCGGCGCAGCTGATGAGCTACGAGCTGCCGTTCGTGCTGTCCGCGGCGAGCGTCGCGGTCGCGGCCGGGTCGCTGAGCCTGTCGGGGATCGCGACCGCATGGAACCCGTGGTGGTTGCTGTGGCAGCTGCCCGGCCTGGTCGTGTTCTTCATCGCCGGGCTGGCCGAGTTGCAGCGGCCGCCGTTCGACATGCCGGTCGCGGACTCCGAGGTGATCTTCGGGCCCTACACGGAGTACACCGGTCTGCGCTTCGCGATGTTCCTGCTCGCCGAGTATGCCGGGATCGTCGTACTGGCCGGGCTGACGACGGTGCTGTTCCTGGGTGGTTGGAGCGGTCCCGGGCCGGACTCGATCGGCTGGATCTGGACCATCCTCAAGGTCGCCCTGGTCTCGGTCGTCGTCATCTGGGTGCGCGTGTCGTTCCCCCGCATGCGAGCCGACCAACTCCAGAAACTCGCCTGGCAAGCCTTGGTCCCCATCGCCCTGCTTCAACTCGCGATCACGGGCGTCGGCGTCACCCTCTTCAACTGAGGGGTGGGCCGGCGGCCAGGCGGGCGTGGAGTTCTTCGGGGGAGATCTCGGAGCCGTCTTGGAACCACCAGGTGACGCCGGCCTCTTCGTACTGCGCGGCCAGGGCGGCATCCGGGGCGCCGGCCGGGCTTGGGGACCAGATGGCGATGTCGGCGTTCTGGCGGCCACCGGACCTCTCGAAGTCGGCGCGGATCGTGGCGAGTTCGTCGATGGTGGGGAGCCGGAAGTCGTCGGCCTCGTCCCTGATCTGCGGGAACAGTCCGTCCGCGTTGCGGGCGCCTCGGACGGGACCGGTCCGTGGCCAGAAGCCGCTGGTCCAGATCGGGATGTCGCTGGCGGGGAAGCGGACGTCGGTGGCCCGGTAGTACCTGCCCTCGTGCTCGACGGGTTCGCCGGCGAGGAACTGGTGCAGCAGCTCGGCGCCCTCGTCGAGCCGCTCGGCGAGCTCTCTGCGCTTGGCGGACTCACCGAACCGGGTGTAGTCCCAGCCCGCGCCGGTTCCGAGGCCGAGGATGAGGCGGCCGTTCGAGAGGTCCTGCAGCGTGCCGGCCTCGAGGGCGAGCTTGGCCGGGCGGCGCCGGGGCAGGGGGACGACCATCGGGCCGATCAGGATTCTGCTGGTGGCTTGGGCGATCGCGGCGAGAGTCACCCAGGGATCGGCAACCGGCGGGTCGTAGGTGGGGGAGCTGAGCAGGTCCCACACGAAGAACCCGTCCCAGCCGTGGTCCTCGGTCGCCCGCGCGAGATCGCGGAGGACCTTCGGGCTGCCGTACTCGCCGAACGACTTCACATAGGTGGCGTAGCGCATGGTCTCTCCAACCAGCTCCGTTCGCACTGGTATTCCTGGACCGCGTGCACGCCGACAGGTAGTGCACCGGCGAGACACCGTACACCGGCACGCGGGTGCGCTCAGGTGCACTACGAACCGCCGGACACTTCCTGTCGGGTTGCACAGGGCCCCGGTCAGGCGGCGGATTCTTCGCGGGGGAAGAACGGGAGTTCGACGCTGACGCGATCGGCGGCGGCGAGGATCTTTGCGCGGTCGTCCACCGGTGGGTGGATGGCTTGGTTGATGCCCTTCTTGACGGCTGCGCCCTCGGCGCCCGACGCCATCACTCGGCGGTCCCAGCCCCGGGTGAAGACTCCGCCGGCGGCGCCGAGGTCAAGGCAGGTGACGTAAGGGCCGGGAGCGAAGTCGCGCAGAGGTACGCCGAGCAGGTCGGCCGCCGCGTTGTACCCGGCGACCTTGCCGAGCGGTGTCGCGTGCTGGCAGGCCTGCATGACCGTGTGCTCAGCGTCGAACGCCGCCGCAGCCGTGTCCCCCGCGACGAACACCTCCGGAAGCGCACGCAGCCGATCGTCCACCGGCACCCGTCCCAGGTGGTCGAGCTCGTCGGAGATCTGACGGGTGAGCTCGCTGGCTCGCATCCCGACGGACCAGACGACGGCGTCCGCGTCGACCTTGCTGCCGTCGGACAGTACGGCGTACCCGTCGCCGACCTCCGACACCGTCGTACTGAGGCGGCGTTCGATACCCAACTCGTCCAGCGCAGCCTCGATCTCCCTGCGCGGCCCCGGCCCGAGCTGTGCCCCGACCACATCTGACCGATCGACCAGCAGCACCCGGCCCCGCGAGGCCAGTTCGGTCGCAGCCTCCAGACCGACGAACCCGGCGCCGACGACTACGGCGGCGTAGTCGCGCCGATCCCGCAGATGGTCGGTCAGCCGCCGGGCTCCGTCCAGCGTGTCGATGTCGAAGAGCCGTTCAGCGCCTGGCAGTCCTTCGGGCTGAACCAGCTTGCTGCCCGCCGCCAGCACCAAGCGGTCGTAGCCGATCTCGTTGCCGTCGGCCACCACCACGCGGCGGTCGGTGTCGATCGTGCTCACCGAGGCTCGCACGTGCTCGACGCCGATCGGACCGAGGACCCGGCTGAGCTCCACCTTGGCCAGATCCGGCTCCGGCTCGTACAGGCGTGGCCGCAGTACCAGGTGCTCGTTCGGTGCGATGAGTGTGATGCGCAGATCGGCGTCGCCGCGTGCGAGCGCCGCTCCTGCCGCGCTCCAGACACCGGCGAAGCCGCCCCCGATGATCACAACGTGTGCCACTGTCTCGTCCTCTCTCAGCCGCACCCCGCGGATCGGGGCGTGCGGCAGGGAGACAACACGGCGGACTCAGATGTGACCGAGGTGCGCCAGCTTCTCGGGATTGACCTGTCGCCGGAACGCCGTGATCCGCCCGTCGGCGACCTCCACGGTGTCGAGCCAGACGAGCGTGCCGCCGCGGTACGTCGCGAGCGCCGGCTGCCCGTTCACCTCGATGATCCGGACCGCGTCGGGACGCCTGAGCTCGATCTGCCTGGCCGTCAGCTTGGCGATCCGCTCGGGACCCGTGACCGGCTTCCGGGCGGCGGTCACCTTGCCGCCGCCGTCGGCGACGTACACCGCCTGGGGATCCAGCAGTGCGACGAGCCCGGCCAGGTCTCCTGCGTCGGCGGCCGCCTTGAACGCCTTGAGCACGCGTTCGGTCTCGGTCTTGGAGGCCCGCGGTGTCTCCTCGACGGTGGCGACTCGCGCCCGCGCGCGGGAGGCGAGCTTGCGGCTGGCGGCAGGCGTCGTACCGAGCACCTCGGCGATTCTGGCGAACGGGAAGTCGAAAACGTCATGCAGTACCAGGGCGACGCGTTCGGCGGGGGTGAGCGTCTCCATGACCACCAGCATCGCGGTGCTCACCGACTCGTCCATCAGCACCTTGGCGGCGGCGTCCGGGCCGGTCAGCAGCGGTTCGGGCAGCCAGGGCCCGACGTAGGACTCGCGCCGGACGCGCGCCGACTTCAGCACGTTGTACGACGTACGCGCGGCCAAGGTCACCAGCCATGCGTGCAGATCCCGGACCTCCGACAAATCCGCGGCAGCCGCACGCAACCACACGTCCTGCGTCACGTCCTCGGCCTCCGTCACGGTGCCGAGGATCCGGTACGCCGCGCCGAAGACCGCGGGACGATGCGCTTCCCAATCGGCCTCCGACAACGCCCTGGTCTGCTCCACCGTCACCCTCTCGCCGCCACTGTGATCAATGATCACTCTAGGCAGGCCTCCGCGCGCCTACGGCGTTGCCAGTGCCTCCGTGGGGGAAAGGCGGGAGGCGCGGATCGCGGGGTACAGGCCGGCCAGGGCGCCGATGACCAGGGTCGCCGCGATACCGCCGGCCAAGGCCCAGACGGGGATGACGGTCAGCCAGTTCTGGTACGACGCGTAGGCGGTGGTGACCGCTGATCCGAGTAACGCTCCGCCGACCCCGCCGAGTGCGGACAGGAGTAACGACGTGGCAACTCCTCGCCCGACCGGCGGTCTGGAAATCCGCGTCACCCTCCTGCTAATGCCTTGACTTGTCGTGTCGCTGCCTGTCGATCCGGGCTGAGGCTGTTCGTGTAGGGGTGACAGGACTTACGAGGAGGCCGAGATGAACCAGTACCTGCTCAGCATCTATCAGCCTGATGGACCGCCGCCGGCGCCGGAGGTTCTGGAGCCGATCATGCGGGAGTTGGGGGCTTTGAACGAGGAGATGCAGGCGGCGGGGGTCTGGGTGTTTGCGGCTGGGCTGCATCCGCCGGAGACTGCGACTGTGCTGAAGGTGTCCGGTGACGACGTACTCGTGACGGATGGGCCGTTCACCGAGGGGAAAGAGCACTTGGGTGGGTTCACCGTGATTCAGGTCGAGGATCTGGATGCGGCGTTGGGGTGGGCGCGGCAGCTGGCTCGGGTGCTGAGTCCGTTGTCGATCGAGGTGCGGCCCTTTGCCGGCTGACACCGGACCCCGACGACCCGACGCCACGCCTGAGCGGATTGCGGGTGTGTTCAGGGCCGAGCATGGGCGAGCGGTTGCGGTACTGGCCCGGGTGTTCGGGGATCTGGGGATCGCGGAGGACGCCGTACAGGATGCGTTTGCGGCGGCCGTGGAGAAGTGGGCGGACGGCGGCGTACCGCCTAGCCCGGCCGGGTGGATCATCACGACGGCGCGGAACCGGGCGATCGACCGGCTGCGGCGGGAGTCGGTGCGCGAGGACAAGCATGCGCAGGCGGCGTTGCTGCATGCGCAGGACGAACCGGTGGAGGAGGGCGTTGTGCACGACGACCGCCTCCGGCTGATCTTCACCTGCTGCCACCCGGCGCTCGCGCTGAACGTAAGGGTCGCGTTGACACTGCGCATGCTCGGCGGGCTCACCACAGCCGAGATCGCCCGTGCGTTCCTGGTGCCGGAGTCGACGATGGCGCAGCGCCTGGTCCGCGCCAAGGCGAAGATCCGCGCGGCCGGCATCCCGTACCGCGTCCCGTACGAGGCCGACCTGCCCGAGCGCCTCCGTGGCGTGCTCGCCGTTGTCTACCTGATCTTCAACGAGGGGTACGCCGCCTCGTCCGGCGAGACGCTCGTCCGTGACGAGCTGTCCGCGGAGGCGATCCGGCTCGGCCGCGTACTGGTCGACCTGATGCCCGACGAACCCGAGGCCGTCGGTCTGCTCGCACTGATGCTCCTTCAGCAATCCCGCCGTTCGGCGCGGGTGGGGCTGGACGGTGCCATGGTTCTGCTGGCCGACCAGGACCGCGACCGCTGGGACCGCGAGCTGATCGCCGAAGGCCAGGACCTCGTACGCCGCTGCCTGCGCCGGAACCAGCCTGGTCCTTATCAACTGCAAGCCGCCATCAACGCCGTCCACGCCGATGCGCCGACCGCGGACGACACTGACTGGCCGCAGATCCTGCAGCTCTACAACCACCTGCTCACGCTCACGCCAACTCCCGTCGTCGCGCTCAACCGCGCCGTCGCAGTCGCCGAGGTCGAAGGCCCGGCAGCAGCCCTTGCCCTCATCGACGACCTCGACCTGAGCTCGTACTACCTCTTCCACGCGATCCGCGCCGACGTCCTCACCCGCCTCGACCGCTCCGACGAAGCTCGTACGGCGTACGAGGCCGCCCTCGACCTCACGTCCAACGAAGCTGAGCAGGCGTTCCTGCGTTCCCGGCTTTGATGTCGGTGGGACCTGGCAGGGTTCCGTGCATGACTGAGCCGCCTGCGCTGCACGACTGGCACATCGAGCCCCGCGAGTACGCGCGACAGGAGAGTCGTCGCGGCCGGCGGCATGCGTACGAGAGCTTGGATCCAGCGCGGACTGCACTGGTCGTCGTCGACATGGTGCCGTTCTTCGTCGGCCTTGGCGGCTATCAGCAGGGCATCGTGCCGAACATCGCTCGGCTCGCCGACGTACTGCGGTCTGCCGGTGGGACCGTCGCGTGGGTGGTGCCCGGGTTCAGCGAGCCCACTGCCGTGACGGTCGAGTTCCTTGGAGCTGAGGTGGCCAAGCTGTTCAGCGAGTCCGGTGGGAGTGGTCCGGTGCGCGAGCGGGTCTGGCACGAGTTCGAGATCCACGAGGCGGACCTGCTGGTGGAGAAGACCGCGACGAGTGCGTTCTTCCCTGGGCGCTGCGACCTGCACGGGCTGCTCTCCGGGCGCGGCATCGACACGGTCCTGATCACCGGCACCGTGGCCAACGTCTGCTGCGAGTCCTCCGCCCGGGACGCGAGCACCCTCGACTACCGCGTCGTCATGGTCGCCGACGCCAACGCCGCCCGCCGCGACCTGGACCTCAACGCCACCCTCTACACCGTCTACCGAACCTTCGGCGACGTCCGCCCAACCTCAGAACTCCTCGCACTACTCGACCCTGAAATGCACTGACCCTAGCGGAGGCGGTACTTGCGCTTCTCACGCTGGTTGTGGGTGTCCCGGCGGCGGCTGGCTGGGCGGGTGATGCGGATCGCGAGGGCGCCGAGCGCTCCGACGATCGCGCCGAAGACGGCCGCGACAGGACTCATGAAGATCGCAGAGTCGGTCCACTCGTCATGATTCGGCCCGGTCGCAAACCACGAGAACGCGACATTGGCGAAGACCATGGCCAGGGCGCCGATCACCGCGCCGGCCAGTACCTGAGAGCGCCCCATTTCCTGAGCGTAGGTGCGCCGGCGCTTTCCGCAAACCGCAACTGGCGCGCCGCGACAGACAAGAGGTCGAGCTGGAACGCCGGTTGGCTCCGCGAGGTGGATCTCCGGAAACAAATGGCCGCCAGGCGACCCAAATGGTCCGCAAAGCAGGACCACCGATCCGACCACCACAGCCGGCCGCAGTTCGCCGCTGACCGGGTGCTGGAGCTGGTGCCTGAGCCCAGGATCCCGGGAGGCGGAACACCCACCAGGGGCTTGAGACAGGTCATGATCTGTCGGGACCCACCAGTTCCTGTTCCAGGCAGGACGCGTGCTGGTGTCCTTTGGGTGGAATGGGGCGTTGGGTGGGGCGTGGAGTTAGTAGGGTCCAGGGGTGCGGGGATTCGACGTGGTGTGTGAGGTGGAGCCGCCGACGCGGCCGGATTTGAAGCGGGTTCGGCATCAGATCGGGGTGATGAGTCCGATCGCGGATGCGTTTCTGATCCCGGACAACCACATCGGCCGGGCGACCGTGTCGAGTGTGGCGGTGGCGAACGAGGTGCAGGCGATGGGGTCGCGTGGGATCGCCTGCCTGAACTCGCGGGACCGGAACCTGCTCGGTTTCCGCCGGGATCTGCTGACTGCGGCGGCGTACGGCGTCGAGCAGTTCCTGTTCGTGCACGGGGACGACCCGGCCGAGGGAGCGCGGACCAGCCAGCTCACGGTGCGCACCATGATCGAGCAGGCGCGCGAGACGTCGTACCCGGGCTGCAACCCGTTCCAGGTCGGGGCGGCGACGCGGCTGCGGGCGGTGCCGCGGTGGAAGGCCGAGGCGGACTTCCTGTACGTCCAGGTCAGCTACGACCTCGGCGAACTCCTCCGCTGGCGGGAGAGCGTCAGCCTCGACATTCCCGTGTACGCCGGAGTCATGGTGCTCGCCAGCGCGAAGATGGCCCACAACCTGGCCGCACTTCCGCAACTCACCATCCCCGAAACGCTGATCGAGGCTGTCGAGCGGGACCAGGACGCGGGCGTCGACCACGCCTGCGAGCTGATCCTGAGCATCCGCGACAGCGGCGCTTTCGACGGCGTCCACCTCATCCCCGTCAGCCGCTACCGCCAGGTCGCGGCCCGTCTCGAGCGCGAGCTCTGACCGCCGGGTCGGCGCCGGATCGGGCCGGAACCGACTAGTCTCCTGCTAGGAACGGAGCTACGGACGGAGGAGGAGGCGTGGGTGTTCCTGGCAAGGGGTTGATCGAGGGGCTGAAGGTCACCGCGAAGACGCTGGCCCGCCGGTCCGTCACCGAGCAGTACCCGGATGTCCAGCCGGAACTGCCGCCGCGCAGTCGCGGGGTGATCGCGCTGCTGGAGGAGAACTGCACCTCCTGCATGCTGTGCGCCCGCGAGTGCCCGAGCTGGTGCATCTACATCGACTCGCACACCGAGACCGCGCCGTCGGTCGGTGAGCAGGCGCGGGAGCGCAGCCGGAACGTGCTGGACCGGTTCGCGATCGACTTCAGCCTGTGCATGTACTGCGGGATCTGCATCGAGGCCTGCCCGTTCGACGCGCTGTTCTGGTCGCCCGAGTTCGAGTACGCCGAGACCGACATCCGCAACCTGACCCACGAGAAGGAGCGGCTCCGCGACTGGATGTGGACGGTCCCCGCGCCGCAGCCGATCGACCCGGGCCCCACTGTCACTCCCGCGCCGGAGGACGACGCGTGACGACTGCCCTCTTCAGCGTCGCCGGAGCAGTCGCACTCATCGCCTCCGTCTTCGTCGTCACCTCGCGCCGGATCGTTCACGCCGCCCTCTGGCTGGTCGTCGCCCTCGGTGCGGTCGCCGGCTGTTTCGGCGCGCTGCATGCCGAGTTCGTCGCGCTGGTCCAGATCCTGGTATACGTCGGCGCGATCGTCGTACTCGTGCTGTTCGCGCTGATGCTGACCCGGGCACCGATGAATCCGCTGCCCAGCCTGACCACCGGCCGCAGCCCGTTCGCCGCGGTGGTCGCGGGTGTCCTGGCGCTGTTGCTCGGCACCGGTGTCGTGATTGCCTTCGGCAACGAGAAGATCGACCCGGTGCCGGCCGGATCCGCCACCGACGTGGGCACGGCGATCTTCAGGACCTGGGTGCTGCCGTTCGAGGTGCTGTCGGTTCTGTTGCTGGCGGCTCTGATCGGTGCCATCGCCCTGTCCCAGCGCAAGAAGGCGAAGGAGGACTGACGTGCCGCTGATCCTCCCGCTGCTGCTCGCCGTCCTCCTGTTCTGTATCGGGGTGTACGGCGTCCTCGCCCGCCGCAACGCGATCACCCTGCTGATGTCGTTCGAACTGATGCTCAACGCGGTGAACCTGAACCTCATCGCGTTCGATGCCTGGCGCATCGACGGCCTGGCCACCGGCCAGACGCTGGCGGTCTTCGTGATCACGCTGGCCGCGGCCGAGATCGGTCTCGGGCTCGCGATCGTCCTGCTGCTGTTCCGGGGCCACGGCCACGTGGATGCCGACGCGGCCCGCGACCTGGCCGAGCAGGACACGCAGGAGGAGCTGCAGGAGAAGGGTGCGGCGACGTGATCGCAACCGCCTGGCGGGTGGCCGGTGTCGGCTTCTCCCTGCTCGTCATCCTGGCCGCCGGCCTGCTGTACGGCGTCTCGCCGGACCAGGTCGCGTTCCTGAACTCGTCCGTCGGCGACCTGACCATCGGTTTCGCCGTCCGCACCGACGACCTGACGGTGCTGATGCTCGCGGTCGTCGGCGTGATCGCGACCTGCGTCCAGGTGTACTCACTCGGCTACCTGCATCAGCGCCCGGCGTCGTACCACGCGCTCGTCACGCTGTTCACCGCCGCGATGGTGACCGTCGTCATCTCGGACAGCCTGTTCCTCCTGCTGATCGGGTGGGAGATGATGGGCGCCTGCTCGTACCTGCTGATCGGTCACTACTGGGAGCGTCGCGACGCCCGCTCCGGCGCGGTCAAGGCGTTCCTGATGACCCGGCTCGGTGACGTCGGCTTCCTGTTCGGCATCTTCGTTCTCGGCCTCGGCGCCGGCACGTTCCGGATCTCCGAGCTCGACCCGGCGGAGATCTCACCCGGCGTACTGACCACCGGGACCCTGCTGCTCCTGGTCGGCGTGGTCGGCAAGTCGGCCCAGGTCCCGTTGCAGACCTGGCTTCCGGACGCGATGCCCGGCCCGAGCCCGGTCAGCGCGCTGATCCACGCGGCCACGATGGTTGCCGCCGGCGTCTTCCTGATCGCTCGCCTGTACGACGTGTTCGCGGCCTCCGAGACGACCATGACCGTGCTGGCTGTGGTCGCCTGCGTGACCATGCTGTTCGCCGCGCTGTGTGCGATGGCCGCGGTCGAGGTGAAGCGGGTGCTCGCGTGGTCGACCGTGAGCCAGCTCGCGATCATGTTCTCGGCCTTGTCCCTGGGTACGGCGGACGGCCGGCACGCGGCGTTGTTCCATCTGGTCACGCACGCGGCGTTCAAGGGGCTGCTGTTCCTCTGCGCCGGTGTGCTGCTGCATCAGGTCGGCAGTGCGGCCTTCGTGGTGCTCCGCCGCTACACCCGACGCGGCCGGCTGCGGAAGGCGCTGCAGGTCACCTTCGTGACGATGACGATCGGTCTCGCCTCGTTGGCCGGCGTACCGGGGTTCGCGGGGTTCTTCTCCAAGGACGCGGTGATCGAGGCCGCCTGGCATCACGCGCGGGACGGTTCGGTCGTTGGATGGATCGTGCTGGTATCGGTGTGTCTGACTGCGGCGTTCACCGCGTTCTACTGCACGCGGATGTGGCTGTGGGTGTTCTTCCGGACACCCGCCCTCGCCGGGGCGCTCGGTGCCTTCGAGGACGAGAACGGGACGGCCGACCTGGACGAGCCCGACACCTCGAAGCTGCGCGACGCCCCCTGGGTGATGCTCGCGCCGCTGGTCCTGCTCGCGGTGGCCTCGATCGTGCTCGGGTACGTCGACGGCGTCCACCTCAACTGGGGCATCGGTGCGGTGTCGACCGTGCTCGTGCTACTCGGCGCGTTGCCGGCGTACTCGCTGTGGTCGCGCGGCGCTGATCCGCGGCCGGTCGTGCTCGAGCGTGAGTTCGGCGTCGATACGGCGTACCACGGGATGTTCGTCGTGCCGGTGCGGTGGCTGGCGAAGCTGACGGTCGCGGGGGATCGGGACGTGATCGGGGCTTATGTACGGGCGGCCGGGCGCGCGGGGACGCTTGCGTCGCAAGGGTTCCGGCGGCTGCAGACCGGGAACGTGCAGACCTATCTGACCGCGGCTGTGGTCGGTGTGGTCGCGCTGGCGGTGCTCGCTGGGGTGATCAGCTCATGAGCGCGATCCTGCTGGGGATTCTGGCGCTGCCCATCCTCGCCTCGCTCGCGTTGTGGACGCTCCCGGCTGCGGTCGGCGACCGGCTCGCGGCGATGTACGGCTCGGTGATCTCGGGGCTCGTGCTGATCGGGTCGCTGCTGCTCTGGCCGCGCAGCGAAGGCTGGTTCGCCTACGTACCGTCTGAGGGCGGCCGACCGCTGCAGGCCGTGACGGACGTGCCCTGGATCCCTGCGCTCGGTGTGCGGTTCCACGTCGCGGTGGACTCGATCTCGATGCCGCTGATCGTGCTGACCGCGCTGCTGACCTTCCTGTGCTGCCTGTACTCGTTGAAGATCACGCCGCGGATCGGCCGGACCCGGTCGCTGATCGCACTGCTGCTGGTGATCGAGGCCGGCGTGATCGGCACCTTCTCGGCGATGGACCTGGTGCTGTTCTTCGTCTGCTTCGAGATCGTGCTGATCCCGATGTGGCTGGTCATCGACATCTGGGGCGACGACCATGACCCGGTCGGACGGAAGCGGGCCGCGAACACCTTCGTGCTGATGACGGTGCTCGGGTCGGCGCTGATGCTGCTCGGGTTCCTGCTGGTGTACCGGCAGGCGGGGACGTTCGACATCGTCCGGTTGACCAACTCCCCGGTGCTCGGCGGTCACGGCGTCCCGCTGGCCGCAGCGGTCCTGATCGCGGTCGGCCTGGCGGTGAAGGTGCCGCTGTGGCCGCTGCACATCTGGCTGCCGGACGCGCACGCGAAGGCGCCGACGGTCGGGTCGGTCCTGCTGGCGGGCGTCCTGCTGAAGCTGGGGACGTACGGCCTGATCCGGATTCTGGTCCCGGTGCTGCCGGACGCCACCGCGACCATCGCGCCGTACCTGGCCGGCTTCGCGACGGTGGCGATCATCGCCGGGTCGCTGGCGTGCCTGGCGCAGACCGACGTGAAGCGGCTGATCGCGTACTCGAGCGTCGGGCACATGGGGTTCATCGTGCTCGGCATCTCCACGCTGTCGCAGGCCGGTCTGCACGGCGCGCTGTTCGCGAACATCGCGCACGGGATCATCACCGGTCTGCTGTTCTTCCTGGCGGGTGCGATCAAGGACCGGCACGACACCAGCGACCTGCGCGCGCTCGGCCGCGCGCTGTACGCCCGGCTGCCGCGGATCGGTGGGTTGCTGACCTTCGCCTGCCTGGCGTCGCTCGGGTTGCCCGGGCTGGCCGGGTTCTGGGGCGAGATGCTGGTCCTGCTCGGCGCCTACCGCCCGGCCGATTCGTTGCCTCGGACAACCTACTTGGTCTTCATGGTGATCGCGGGCCTGGGCACGGTACTGACCGCGGCGTACTTCCTGCGGCTGGTACGCAACCTGTGCCAGGGTGACCCGGCCGAGAATCCGGCGTCGGCGTTCGCGGTCGACCTGAGCCGGATCGAGCTGATCACCTGGGCGCCGCTGATCACGCTGACCGTGCTGCTCGGCGTCTGGCCCGGGCTCCTTCTGCACCAGTGGGGGACCCTGTGACCCTGACCTGGACCGATTGGCAGGCCATCGCCGTACCGCTCGTGCTCGCGGTCGGCGCTGTCGCCGTACTGCTGATCGACGGCTTCTGGCGCAGCGCATCGGCGCAACTGCGGCACACGGTGGTCACGCTGCTGACCGTGGCCGTGATCCTGTTCGGACTGGTGTTCGTCTGGGCCCAGCGGGACGACTTCAAGCCCGCGTTCTGCCGTCCCGCGGTGGAAGGGCCGGCCGAGTGCAGCCTGGTGTTCGAGCCGTTGACCGCCGGGTTGTGGGCGGTGTTGCTGATCGGCGCACTCGGCGTCGTCGGACTGTCGGCGTACCGGCTGCTCTCGGCGGACATCCCGGTCGGTGAGTACCACTTCCTGCTCCTGAGCGCGCTGGTCGGTGCGACTGTGCTCGCCGGTGCGCGCGACCTCGCCACGGTGGTGATCGGGCTCGAGGTCGTGTCGCTGCCGAGCTTCGCGATGGTCGCCCTGCGCCGGGACAGACGCGGATCAGAGGGTGCACTGAAGGCGTTCCTGGTGTCGGTGCTCTCGACCGCGGTAATGCTGTTCGGCATCTCCTATCTGTACGGCGTGACCGGATCGCTGTACCTGTCCACCATCGCCAACCGGTTGTCCGGCCTCGATCCGGAGCTGCGCCGGGTCGCCTTCGCGGCGGGGCTGTTCGTGATCGTCGGGTTCGGGTTCAAGATCGCGGCGGTGCCGTTCCACGGCTGGTTGCCCGACACGTACGTCGGTGCGCCGATTGAGGTGACCGCCTTCCTCGCAGTGGTGTCGAAGTCGGCCGGTGTCGCCGGTCTGCTCGTGCTGGTGACGTCCGGGGTCGCGCCGAGCGGGTCGGAGTTGCGGACCGTGGTCGCGATCCTGGCCGCGCTGACAATGACGGTCGGCAACCTGGCCGCGCTGCGTCAGCAGGAGGCGGTGCGGCTGCTCGCGTGGTCGTCGATCGGTCAGGTCGGCTTCCTGCTCGCGCCGCTCGCGGTCGGCGACGCCCAGGCGGTCGTCGGGTATCTGGCGGCGTACGTGGTCGTCACGGTCGGGGCGTTCGGAGCTGTCGCGGTCGTCCAGCGGCACCGGCCGGGTGGGCTGCTGACCGACTACCGCGGCATGGTGCGCTCCGAGCCGGGCCTGGCCGGCGCGTTGATCTTCTTCCTGGTCGTGCTGGCCGGTCTGCCGCCGGGCCTCGCCGGTCTGTTCACGAAGTTCGCCGCCTTCCAGGCGGTGATCGACGCGCACCTCGGCTGGCTCGCCATCGTGATGGCGATCAACGTGATGATCGGCCTGGCCGTCTACCTCCGCTGGATCGCCGAACTCTTCCGCCTGCCCGCCGACGACCCCTTCTCGGTCGACATCGAGTCCCCGGCCGTCGCCATGATCTCCCTCTGCGCCGCGACCGCCGCAGTCCTCTCCATCCTCCCGAGCACCCTCTTCTCCCTAGCCATCTGACCTAGTGCCCTGCGCTCGCCTGCTTGGCGAGGAAGTCCTCGTACTGCGACCAGACGCGGCGCCAGAGTTGGTCGCGATCGGCCTGGGTGTAGTGGGGGAGCGGGAGGAGGAACACGTCCGCCAGTACGGCGAAGTAGTCGGTCGGGTTCTCGATGATGGTGGTGTCGATCCGGTCGGCGAACGTCTCGGACAGGCCGACAGAGCGCAGTACGACGACTGACGACGGCTTCCGGCGGAATGCGGAGGCCAACCGGCGGAACGCGGAGTTCGGGTTGGTCGACAGGTTCGCGTGCTGGGCGGCGAAGGCATCCAGGCCGACCGCGGCGGACTCGAAGTCCATGCCGATCATGTTGGCCCGCGGGTCGTGGTCCAGCCGCCAGCCGTCGACCTTCTCGGACGGACGCAACCGCAGTTTGTACGGCTCCTGGTACACGCTGCACTCCTCGAGTGGCAGCGGATGCACCAGAGCCTCGCCGAGGCCGGCATCGACCATCCAGACCTGGTCGGGATCCTCGATCAGCCCGCTCACCGTGAGCACCATGTGGCTGGCGTCGACGTCGCCAGCGCGGGTCGGGGTCTCCGCACCGCCTCGGTGCATCTGCACGCGGTAGCCGAGCTCGGTGAGCAGAAGTGCCATGGTTCCGTTCAGCTGGAAGCAGTACCCACCGGTCTCGCGCGCGATGATCCGCTTCGCCGACTCCTCAGGCTCCAGCGGTCCGCCCGGGGCCAGCTGGAACTGCACGGACTCGTACGGCACCTGGCCGACGAACGCCTCGTGCAGCCGCGACAGACCGTCCAGCCGCGGCGGTCCGTCGTACCCGCTGAGTCCGATTCGCTGGAGGAACGCCTGGGTGTCCATCCGCATAGGCTAGCCACGTGATCGAAGTACTCGCCCCGGCCGAAGCCGTTCAAGCCGCCCCGGAGCTGGCCGAGGTTTTCGTGTCCGCCTTCGGCGCCCCGGGGTACGACGAGGACCGGGCCGACGCCGAGCGGTTTGCCACCGAACAGCTTCCGGTGCACGCCGAACGGGACGATTTCAAACTCGTTGCCGCCCGCTCGGACGGCAGGATCGTCGGATTCGCGTACGGGTTCACCGGGCAGCGCGGGCAGTGGTGGCCGGACCGGGTCGCGGCCGCCGTGCCGGCGGAGCTTGCCGAGGAGTGGGTCGGCGGTCACTTCGAGGTCGTGGAGCTCGCCGTCGCGGTCGAGGCGCAACGCCAAGGGCTCGGGACGGCCTTGATGGAGGCGCTGATGACCGATCTCCCGCATCGGAAGGCGCTCCTCTCGACGTACGTCGACGACCGCCCGGCGCCGAGGCTCTACCAGCGGATGGGGTGGCGGGTCCTCGTCCCCGATCTGGGCTGGGGGTCGGCGCTCTACGGATTGGACAGGGCGATGCCGTAGGCACCGGGACCTGGCAGGGTAGGGCCATGACTTCTGAGCGGATCTATGTCGGGAGCTACACCAATCAGCCGGGCGGTGGGGACGGCATCGGGTTCGGGCCGCTGGAGGCGATCGCGCTCGCGGTGACGACCGCGGATCCGTCCTTCCTGGTCAGGTCCGCCGACGGCCGGTTCCTCTACGCAACCAGCGAAGGCGAGCAGGGCAGGGTCGTCGCGTTCGCGATCCAGCCGGACGGTGGGCTCGAGTTGCTGAACGACCGGCCGACCGAGGGCAAGCACCCTTGCCACCTGGAGATCGACCCGTCCGGTCGCTACCTGTTGACCGCCAACTACACCTCGGGCTCGGTCGCGATCTACCCGATCGGCGCCGATGGCTCACTCGGTACGGCGACCCAGGTCATCCAGCGCGAGGGCACCGGACCGAACCAGGAGCGCCAGGAGGGCCCGCACGCCCACCAGGTGGTGTTCGACCCGTCCGGGACGTACACGTTCGACGTCGACCTCGGCTCGGACACCGTCTACACGTCCACGCTGACCGCGGATGGGCAGCTGGAGGAGGTCGACCGGCTCCGCATCCACCCGGGCGCCGGGCCGCGGCATCTGGTGTTCCATCCGCGCGCCGGAGCGGGGTACGTGATCAACGAGCTCGACTCCACGCTGACTGTCTGCAGCTACGCCGACGGCAAGCTTCAGGTTGTGCAGACTGCGTCGACGCGGCCGGCGGACTCGCCGGGCGAGAACTTCCCGGCCGAGCTGCTGATCTCCGCCGACGGGCGCTTCCTGTACGGCTCGAACCGTGGCGACAACACGATCGCGGTGTTCGCGATCGCCGGCGACGGGCTGTCGGTCGAGCTGGTGCAGACGATCGGCTCCGGCGGGGACTGGCCGCGTCATCTTGCCTTCAGCAACGACGGGAGCCGGTTGTACGCCGCGAACGAGCGCTCGGACACGATCGCGACGTTCGCGATCGACGGCGACGGCAGGCTGACCGTCGACGGGACCGGAATCAGCTGGCCGAAGCCGGTCTGTATCCTCCCGGTCTGACGCACCGCGGCCGGCCGCCGGCAGGCTGGCCGCTCGCCGGGTGGCCGGGTGGCCGTTGGCCGGCTCAGCCGGTGATGTCGGCGGCGAGCTTCTCGGCGTCCTCCTGGGTGAAGTTGCCGTAGATCTGAACCTGGCCCGCGATGATGGGTGCGTTCACGCTGGGCGCGCTCACCACCCGATCGCCGACGACGATCGCGACCTGGTTGAGCGGCGGCTGCTTCGCGGTCAGCTCCGTCGTGAGCTCACTGAACGACTTCGTGCCCGTCTCATCCAGGCCCAGGTTGACCACCCAGGTCGGATCGTTGGACGACTGTGCCGCCTTCACCTCGGACACGTGGCTGCCGTCGAGCTCGACCGCGCCGAGCTTGTACCGGGTGCCATCCGTTCCGCACCGCAGCTCGCCGGCAGCCGGTGAACTTCCGTTGCAAGCATTCGGCTCGGCCGCCAGCACCGGACGGAACTGCACCGAACCGGCCGCGGCCGGCTTGCTTCCGGCTGCCGCTGTCGGCTTGTCATCGCGTCCACGCAGGATCAGCACCGTCGCAGTCGCCAGTACCGCGACCAGCACCAGACCGAGAACGACAACCAGCACCACCGGCCCCCGGCTCCGCTCCGGTGGTACGCCGTACTGCGGCCCCGGGTAGGGAGTCTGCTGCGACATGACACGCGATGCTACGGCTTCCGGGGCGCAAACACGGTGGCCAGCGCAAGGCCCGCGCCGGCGAGAAGCGCGGCGGCGAGGAACCCGGTGCCGCGCCCGGAAGCGGCGGCGACCAGCCCGAAGCTGGCCGGACCGAGCCCAGCGGCCAGGTCGATGCTCATGCTGACGGTTCCCATCACCGCACCGTGTTCGGCCGCCGGTGCTCGCTGCAGCGCGAGCATCATGATCGCGGGCGTGCCGAGCGCAACACCGACGCCCAGCAGCACCGTGCCACTGACCAACCCGGGCACCGTTCGCCAACCGCCCATGACCAGCAGTGCGATCGTGGCGCAGAGCAAGGAGATCCGGACGCTCCGGCCGGCGCCCAACCGGTCGGGGATGCGGGCCCCGACGCTCCGGATCAGCACGACGATCCCGGCGAACCCTCCGAGCAGGAAGCCGGCATTCGGCAGACCGAGGTCGAGCGCGTACAGCGGCACGAAGGCGAGGAAACCCGCCATGCCCCACACCAACGCGAGCAGCAGGAGCGCAGGCACGACGGCTGCCCGCGGGATGAGCCGGACAGCCTCGGCGCTTGCTTCGTCGGACGTCGGCGCGCGAGTGTCGCCGACGCGCAGGGCGAGCAGTACGCCGACGCCGGCCGAGGCTGCCGCGACCACCCAGACCGTGGTGAAGCCCGCCGTGCTGATGAGCACTTCGCCGATCGGCGGGCCGACCGCGAGCCCGGCGTACAGGGAGAGGGAGAACAGGCTGATCGCCTCGCCACGGCGTTCGGGCGGCGCCAGGTCACTCATCGCGGTGACGGCGCCGACGAAGAAGAACGCGTCGCCGACGCCGGTGAGCAGCCGGAGCGCCGCGAGTGCGCCGATGGAGTCGGTCACGCCGTACGCGGCGACCGAGCCGGCGAAGATGATGCCGCCGCCGACCATCGCGATCGACCGGCCGCGCCGATCCACCAGTCGTCCGGCCCACGGACGCAGTACCAGGGCGGACAGGCTGAATGCGGCGACGACCAGGCCGACCGCGATGTTACCGCCGGTAAGTTGGCCGGCGACGTACCGAGGCACGGCCGGCACGAGCATCCCTTCGGCGAGGAAGTAGGCGAGCCCGGCCGCACCGAGTACGACGAACTGCGGCGTGACGAGTCGAGGGACGGCGGAAGTCGCTGTACTCATGGCATCTCCTCTGGTCAGGCCCACAATGGCCATGCGGGCTCCAGCGGAGCATCGGTAGTTCTGCCCATCTCCGGGCGGAACGGGGAGGTGTGCTCCGAGGGGACCGGGGAGGTACGCCATGGCGAAGGACGACCTGCGACTCGCCGAACTCCTCTGCGCGCTGTCGGTCACCCTCGATCTCGCGATGGCGCAGGTCCCGGAGAAGTCGATCCGTAGCTGCCTGGTCGCCACCCGGCTGGCGGGCAGGCTCGGCGTCGCCGACCAGCGCACGGTCTACTACGCGACACTGCTCCGCCACCTCGGCTGCACTGCCACGACGCACGAGGAGGCGCACCGGATGGGCCCGCGGGCCGGCGAACTCCGTCCGCTCGCCGAGCGCACCGACGTCGCCAACCGACGCGAGTCGCTCACAGTCCTCCGGAAGATCGGCCAAGGCACGGGCATCCGCCGCCTCCAGTACCTCGCCCGCACCCTCGCCGCCGGGGAGGACGACATCTTGCGGGCGATCTGTGAGGTCGGCAGCATGCTCGCCGACCGCTTGGGCCTCGGCCCGTCCGTGGCCGAAGCGCTCTACCAGAACCTGGAGCGCTGGGACGGCACCGGTACGCCGAAGGGACTGGCCGCTACCGAGATCGACATCGCCACCCGGATCGCGGAGGTGGCGACCCAGGCCGTCATCTTCCACAGTCTGGGTGAGCCGGTGCAGGCAACGCTCACGCGGCGCCAAGGCACGTGGCTCGACCCAGTGGTGGTTGCCGCGTACGACGACTCCCTGCTGGCCGACCTCGCCGAGATCGACGTGTGGCAAGAGACTCTGGACAGCGAGCCACGCCCCTGGTCACTCATCCGGCCGGACCAGCTCGACGACGTGGCCCGGACTTTCGCCTACTTCGTCGACCTCAAGTCGCCGTACCTGTTCGGTCACTCGACCGGAGTGGCGACGTTGGCCGACGAGGCTGCGCGGCTGCTGCATCTGGACGACGCCGACCGGGCAACCCTGCGACGGGCCGCGCTCCTGCACGACCTCGGGCGGGTCGCCGTACCGACGAGTGTCTGGGAGCGGCCTGGTGAGTTGCGCCGCGCCGACTGGGAGCAGGTGCGCCTGCACCCGTACCGGTCCGAGCGGATCCTCGCGCGGTCCGCAGTACTCGAGCCGGTCGCCGCACTGGCCGCTCTCCACCACGAGCGGATCGACGGCACCGGCTATCCACGGCAGGTCAAGGGCGGCGAGTTGTCGACAGCGGCGCGGATCCTCGCTGCGGCCGACTGCTATCAGGCATTGACTCAGGACCGGCCACACCGGGCCGCGCACTCACCGGACAGGGCTGCGGAGATCGTCCTGGCTGAGGCAGCGGCCGGCAGGCTGGATGCCGACTGCGTGAAGGCTGTGCTCGGAGCGGCCGGGCACCAGGTGCCCGGCCGCATGAGCCGTCCGGCCGGCCTCACCGAGCGGGAGGTCGACGTACTGCGTCTGCTCGCACGTGGCTCGTCCAATGCGGAGATCGCGCGCGAGCTGGTGGTGTCACGCCGTACCGCTGAGCATCACGTCCAGCACATCTACGGCAAGCTCGGCGTGTCCTCCCGAGCCGGTGCCGCCCTGTTCGCGATGCAGCACGGCCTGTTCACACCGTGACGAGCTTTTCGAAGAAGAACTCGTGCTTGAGGAACGAGACGTCGTACTCGTGTCCTGGGAACGGCGGCAGGAGCTGGGCGGCCTGGAAGAGGCGCCAGCCGTCCTTCAGGGCGTCCAGACCACTCGCGTACGGCGGGACGTCGCTGTCACCCGTGGTCGGGTGGGTCGCTCCGGTTCCGTCGTACGTCGACCAGCCGACCACGCGGGCGTCCAGCGCGGAGGACGCCAGGTAGAGGACCAGGACCTGCTGGCGGACCGTCTGGCCGGTCTCGGCGGGGGCGGTGCTGGTGGCGGGGGCGGTCATGCCATCTCCTTCTTCGTGGCGTGCGGGTTCATGCTGCGCTGGGCGACCACCCGTTGCGGGCGGTTCGACACTCGGGTGACCCAGAACTCCGGGTCGAAGGTGTCGTCGCCGGTGAGCGCCTGCCACAGCTTGATCCGGTTGTACTTCTCCAGCCGGCCGGTGGCGTTCTCGTACCAGGGGAACGACTGGTCCAGCTCGCGCGCGACCTCTGGGTCGTACAGGTCCTCGAGGTTCCAGAGCCGGACCTGGCGGACGGTCGGGTTGAACCGGATCTTGAACATGTACCGGTCGATGGCGCTGTCGTTCTTGCGGCCGCCGTGCCAGATGCCGTGGTGCAGGAACTGCACGGTGCCGGCCGGGCACACCAGCCGGGTCTGGCCGAGCAGGTTCTGGTAGCGGCCGGTGTCGGACTCGTTCGTCCGGCGCAGGTGGCTGCCGGGCACGCTGAGCGTGCCGCCCATCTCGAGCGTCACGTCCTGCGGGTAATACATCAGCTGTACGTCGAACGCGTCCGGGCGGACGTCGATGATCGCGTCACCGTGCAGGTTCTGCGCCTCGCCCTCGTTCGCCTTGCGGATGTGCACGGCGTGGTGGTCGACGGTCGGCTCCGGCCCGACCAGGCTGTGGATCGCACCGGCGACCTCCGGCAGCTGCACCAGCCGCTGGACGAACTCGCTGTCCGCGAACGCCTCCGACAGCGGGGTGCCGTACGGGACGCCGGGGATGCCGGCCTTCAGGACCTCGAGCGCCTGCTGGTTCATCTCGTCGGGGACCACGGCGTCCATCCGGAACGACCCGGTGGCCACGAAATGCGCCATCTGAACCGAGGTGAGCAGGTTCTTCTGATGCGGGTGGGGCATGAGACTCCCTCTCGGGGGTAGTGGTAACTACTCCACCAGGTTAGATTCCTTCCACGTTGCAACGCGTTGGTTGTGTTCACCACTGGTGGTAATTTCTCACCATGATCGAGCTGCACCTGGCAGAGCCGCCGGAGGTCGTGAACGTCGGGGTGGGCATCCACGGGGTGCGCAGCCTGCGGGATGTGTTCCGGCTGCCGGACCTGTGGCAGCTGCATCTGTACTCGTACTCCGCCGATCTCACCCTCGCGGGTACGACGTACTCCGTGGCGCCCGGATACGTGTCGCTGACACCGGCCGGGTCGCAGGTGCGGTTCGACTACCGGGGACGGTCCGAGCACCTGTATGCCCACTTCCGGCCGGTCGTGGCGGGCGAGCCGTCGTACCTGCCCGTCGTACAGGACGCGGGCGCGGCCGCGCCCATGCTGTCGGACCTACTGCGCTGGGCCGTCGAAGCGTCGCCCTCAGGATCATCGCGTACGACGGCCGAGGTGTGGACCGCACTGTGGCGCATCGTCGACCTGACCGCCGCGACCACCGAGGGCGACGCTCGCCACCCGGCGGTCGCCAACGCCATCGCCTACATCGAGGCCAACCTCGCCCAGCCGCTCACCGTCCCCACCCTGGCCCGCCTCGCCGGCGTCTCGCACAACCACCTGACCCGCCTGTTCCAGACCGAGACCGGGCAGACCGTCATCGCCTACATCCGCGGTCGTCGCATGGGCCGCGCCCGTCATCTCCTGGTCTCCTCGACCCTGTCGATCCCGGCCGTCGCCGCCTCGGTCGGCATCCCCGACCTGCAGGCCTTCAACAAGACCTGCCGCCGCGAACTCGGCGGCTCCCCGCGCGCCGTCCGGACGGCCGGGCCGACCGGCTAGGCGGAGTGGGTGACCGGGAAGGCGGTCGCGACCGCTGCCGTCCGGCTGGTCACTCCGAGCCGTTCGTAGATGTTCTCCAGATGCTTGCGAACAGTGCCCTCGGCAACAAATAGCCGGTGCGCGATCTGGGTGTTGCTGTGCCCGTCGGCGACCAGGCGGAGCAGCTGCAGCTGACGGCTGGTCAGGTCCGGTACGCCGGCCCGGCGGCGTTCGTGGGCGCGGCCGATCTCGACGATGTGCGGCCGGAGCATCGTGAGCAGCAGCCGTTCGCGTTCGGTGAAGTCGCGTCCAGCGGCGCGGAACAGCAGCAGGCGACGGTCTTCCGCACCGCGGACGGGCAACGGGACGGTCATCTCATGGCGGATGCCGCAGAGGCGGAACCACTCGCCGACGATCGAGTTCGCCAGCTTGCGCCCAGGCAGATAGTCGGACACCTTCCAGACGGTGTCGTAGTCGCCGGTGCGCTGCGGCCGGCTGCACGCCTCGCCCTCCCAGTACGACCGCCAGAACAGATCCTCCCAGTCGCCGTCGAGCTCGACGGTGTCGCCGGTCACCTCCTCGAGCCCGACGATCTCGCGTTCGAGCGGGCGGCTGCGCTGGAACGTGATGTCCTCGGCGGGGATCAGATCGGCCAGTGCGCGCAGCAGACCGCGCGGGAAGTACTCCTCGGAGTCGGCCTCCCGACCTCGTTCGACGACATCCAGCAGTTGGCGTAGGTCTCGTTCGGTGACGGTCAGCTGGTTCCCCATGACGTACCCCTCCCCTCCCGTCAGGCTAGGCCCGGTCCTGCGGTTTGCGAATACGTCGAACGTCGTATGGCCGCGGGCGGTCCGCGCGGTGATGGTGGCGGTGGTGGGGGCGGCGCCGTGCCGTTCCGTTGTTCGAGGGGGAACGTCATGAGGTCGCTGTCTCGTCCGGCCACGCTGCTGATCGTCGGGGTGCTGGCGCTCACCGGCGCGGGGTTGTCGCCGATGCCATCGGTGGCGTCTGCTTCAACGAGCGCCGCGCCGGTGCTCGACTGGAGCCGGATCGCCACCCAGACGATCGTGGCCGGGCGTCCACCGGCGAGTTCCGAGGTGTTGCTGGGGATCGTGCACATCGCGATCGCGGACACGGTGGCCGGACTGGGTCAGGGCCGGCCGTTCCGGTTCGCCGTACGACCCGATCGGAAGGCGTCTGCCGCGGCTGCCGTCGCCACAGCGACGTACGACGTACTCCGGGCTCGGGTACCCGCGCCAGGGCTGGACGGCACGTACGCCGACTACCTGGCTGGTGTGCCGAACGGCCGAGCGAAGACTCGCGGGATCACGCTGGGCCGGTCGGTGGCGGCCGCCGTACTCGCATGGCGCGCAGGAGACGGGCTCGCCAACACAGTGCCCTACAAGCAGCCCCCGCCAGGGCCGGGAGTGTGGGAGCCGACCGCTCCGACGCCTCCCGTGGACATCGTCCTCACGCAGGTCCGACCGCTGGCTCTGCGCTACCGAGCGCAGTTCCGCCCCGATGGTCCTGACGCGCTGACCAGCAAGCGCTACGCGCGTGACGTTGCCGAGGTGGCCTCACTCGGCCGTAAGGACAGTACGACGCGCACCGCCAAGCAGACCGAGACGGCGATGTTCTGGTCCGAGCAGACCGCTCAGCAGTGGAGCCGGGCCCTGCTGCAGCTGGCAGCCGATCGGCATCTCTCCCTGTCCGCTGCGGCGCAGATGCTCGCGCTGGTGCACGTGTCCGCCGGTGACTCGGTCATCGCGTGCTGGGACGCCAAGTTCCACTACCTGTCCTGGCGTCCGGTGCACGCCATCCAGCGCGCGGACACGGACGGCAACCCGCGTACGCCGGCTGACCCGACCTGGCAGTCCCTGCTGAACGTCAACCACCCGGAGTACCCGTCCGGCCATGCGTGTTTCACCGCTGGCGTGACCCGTGCGCTGCAGGCGTTCTTCCACACCGGCAAGTTGCGCGTGGTGATGAGCAGCGTGGTCACGAACACCACTCGCGTGTACCCGGACCTGTCCGCCGTACGCACCGACGTCCGCGAGGCCCGCATCCTCTCCGGTCTGCATTTCCGCCACTCCATGAACGACGGCGACACCCTGGGCACCCAGGTCGCCAGGTGGATCGCTGCCCGGCATTAAGGCGGTGGCTGGTGCCCTGCCTGCGGGCTAATGTGCCGAACATGTATGAGCTGATCCCAGTCGCGCAGGCACCGCAGTACGACGAGGAGGCCGCTCAGCGCTTCGCGGAGGAGTGGCCGGAGTTCATCTTCCACGACGTCGAGGTGCGGAAGTACATCGATCGGCGGCAGGAGTACTTCCCGGAGTGGGAGTTCTATCTCGTGTCCGACGACGAGCGGCTCATCGCGGGGTGCTGGGGTGTGCCGCTCGCGTGGGACGGGACGGTCGAGGATCTTCCCGGTGGGTTCACGGATTCCCTGGTGCGTTCGGTTCTCGGGTACGAGGAGGGCGTCGTACCGAACACCTTCGTACTGATGGCGGCCGCCGTACGCTCCGACGAACAGGGCCGCGGCCACGCCGGCCGGGTCATCACCTCCGTCCGCGACCGCGCGGTCGCCGGCGGCCTTCGTCAGGTGATCGCCCCGGTCCGCCCGACGTTGAAGTCGAGCTATCCACTGACCCCGATCGAAACCTTCATGACCTGGACCCGCAAAGACGGTCTCCCACTCGACCCCTGGCTTCGCACCCACGTCCGCCTGGGCGCGAAGTTGCTGGCGCCCGCGACCGCCTCCCAAACCATGACCGGCACCGTCGCGGACTGGGAGAAGTGGACCAACATGCCCTTCCCCTCCTCAGGCACCTACGTAATCCCCGCCGGCCTGACAACCCTCGACATCAACCACACCACCAACCACGGCCTCTACACAGAACCCAACGTCTGGCTCCGCCACGCCTAGTGCCCTGCGTCGGAGATCCCTTGGCGCTTGCGGCGCCCAGGCACGCACCTCGCGGCGTTGGAGAAGCGTCCACGATGCTCC